>JBEKDW010000068.1:0-9640 GCA_050014155.1 Anaerolineales bacterium | reverse complement strand
CGGAAACCCACTGGAAGGTAACGTCATCCCCCTGCCGGATGCGCCCGATCCGGCGATCGAGGTCAGGGTGATGATTGGATCGTAGCGGTGGAGGAACACGGATTTCACAGGCATATAACAAGCACGTCATGCCCGCGAAAGCGGGCATCCAGAAAAATCTTGCGTATGTTTTGTGATGTGCGTTTTGGATTGCCAACCCCGGCCGGCTAATCGTGGATGGCATCCGTCGGTAATATGCAGAAAGAATACTTTTTAGAAGATTATTGAATTTGGATCCCATTCTTTTGGACAAGCCGTGAAAAGAACTAATATTCCATTATGGCGAAAATTCCTGCTGTATATATTCTCGCAAGCAAACGAAATGGGACCCAATATATCGGTGTCACAAGCGATATTATTAAACGCGTCTGGCAACATAAGTCCGATATGGCGGAGGGATTTACCAAGAAATAACAGGTTCATATATTGGTGTATTTCGAGTTGCATAAAACCATGCGCGCGGCAATCTTGCGCGAGAAGCAATTGAAGAAGTGGAATCGCGAATGGAAGATACAATTTATCGAGGAGAATAATCCGAACTGGAGCGATCTCTACGATGATATTGTCGCGAAAATCAACGTGCGATAATTCTGGATTCCCGCCCCCGCCTTCGGCAAGGGCAGGCTTTCGCGGGAATGACATCAGTCCTTTTAAAAGTAACCTGAAAATGCGATCTTGTCTTTTACAAACGGCGATGCGGGCTTGCACCGAAACGGGAGCAGAAATATATAAATATATATTACCGACATAATTAATAATTCTTTTCCGTGCAATCCGTGGTTTCTTCGATGTCTTTCGTGTAGATCGATATTCATCAAGCGGATGGGGAGTAATCGCTCTTCATATATTTATCCAATAGTTGCTTGACCGGCAAACAGATCCAACCGTCCGAATTCCGGCCCAGCCAGGTGACCGTTTCCGGCAGGCAGACGGCGCGCCAGGCCGTAAAGGCGGCCAGGAGCGCGTCCAACTCTTCCCGTTTGAGAATACCGCGGAGGGACAAATGTCCGGAGAGCAGATGGTGCGCGGTCATTTCCTCGAGCGAGTCCATCGGGTCCGGCAGCGCGACCTTTTCGCGAATCAAGAGCAGTTGCCGTTGAATCCTGCCCTCGAGGGTCGCCCGTCCGAAAGGAAGCCGTCCCAGCAGGACTGCGGCGCAGGCGGCGGGCCGGGTCGCGAGCAGGAAGCGCGGCGACTCGCGTGCCGTCGCGCCTTCCATAAAACCCCGTTTGGATAGTTCGCGAGCCAGTTGGAAGATGGCGCGCATCGCGGCAGGCGCGGCCTCTTCCACGGTGGGCGACCGACGGATGGAAATCCCGCGCTGCCGGATTTCCGCCTCCGGCTCGCGCGCCCAAACCATTTTTCCCCGCCGCGCCTCGCCGGATAGGGATTCAGCCGACGCGGAAGAAGGATTCGGGCGCAGCGGTCCTCCGACGGCCACGGAGATCGCGCCGAAGCCGGAAAGATCCTCCACGGCATCCTCCATGGACAGCTCGCGGAGGTATTTCACTTCCAGACGGTGGGAGAGCGCGGCGACCGTCAGGTGGCGCGCGCCCGCGGAGCAATCGACTCCGGCAAAGATCCGATTCGAATCCATGAACCGCCTTTCCTCTTCGACGGCTCGAGTATACAACAAGCCGCGGCGGCGCACGGCGGGGAGGCTCGCTTTTGACGCTTTCCATCGGCGAGGCTATACTTCGCATGCGACCGGATCCGGATGCGGACCCGGTTCGATAATCAGTTTGGGCGATTATTAAAAAATCATCCCATCCCACAGGAGGATCCGCTCATGCCTTCCCGTCCATCCCACACCGCCGGCCGCAAGGCCAAACCCGCCACGGCGTTCAAATTAACTTACGCCACCATGTTCAATCCGCCCGAGGAACTGCACAAAAAATTCGAGGCGGCGCTAGCCGAGGTCCGTTCGGGCATGGGCCGGGATCACGCGATGATCGTCGCTGGGCAGGAGCGCTTCTCGCGCAACAAATTCGAAGACCGTTCGCCCGTGAACAATTCCTGGTTGCTGGGAACCTTTCAGAAGGGATCGGCCCAGGACGTGCGTGACGCCGTCTCCGCGGCGCGCGACGCCTTCCCGAAGTGGGGCGGCATGTCGTGGGCGGATCGCGTCAAGATCCTGCGCAAGGTGTCGGCGTTGATCGAGAAGCGGGTTTACGCCATCGCCGCCGTGGTGTCGATGGAGGTGGGAAAAAACCGGGTGGAAGCGCTCGGCGACGTGCAGGAATGCGCCGACCTGATCGCCTACGCCTGCGACCAGCTCGAGGCCGGCGGCGGTTTCGTGCGGCAGATGGGCAAGGACCCGCTGAAAGGATTTAAAGCCACCAACTTTTCGGTGCTGCGGCCATACGGGGTGTGGGCGGTGATCAGCCCGTTTAACTTCCCCGCCGCGCTGGCGGGCGGCCCTGCGGGCGCGGCGCTGGTAGCAGGTAATTGCGTAGTGTTCAAACCCGCTTCGAACACACCCTGGACGGGACGGATGCTGGCCGAATGCTTCCGCGACGCCGGAGTACCCGAAGGCGCCTTCCAATTCGTCACCGGCCCGGGGAGCACCGTCGGCGAGGGGTTGATCACCCATGCGGGGATCGACGGGATCACTTTCACCGGCTCATACGACGTGGGGATGCGGATCTACCAGCTGTTTACGAAGGGCGCCCACCCGCGCCCGGTGATCCTGGAAATGGGCGGAAAGAATCCGGCGATCGTTTCCCGGAACGCCAACCTCGACGACGCGGCGACGGGGATCATGCGCTCGGCCTTCGGGCTGCAGGGGCAGAAATGCTCGGCCTGCTCCCGGGTCTACGTCGAACGCGCGGTGAAGGATGCGTTCCTCGCGAAACTTACGGATCTCACCAACAAGATCGCTATCGGCGATCCGACCCGCCGCGAAATCTGGATGGGGCCGGTGATCAACCAGGATTCCTACCAGAAGTTCCAGAAATACACGGGGGAATTGAAGCGGGCCGGCCGGGTGCTGACGGGCGGCAAAATTCTCACGGAGGGCGATCTGGCGACAGGATATTTTTGCGCGCCGACGCTGGTGGACGAGGTGCCGCACAACCACCCGCTGTGGAAAGAGGAGATGTTCCTGCCGATCACGCTCGTTGGGGGAGTGGACTCCCTGGATGAGGCGATGGGCTACGCCAACGATTCCAATTACGGTTTAACGGCCGGTTTTTATGGATCCAAACTTGAGGCGCAGTGGTTCTTCGAGAACATCCAGTCCGGCGTGGTATACGCCAACCGCCCGCAGGGCGCCAGCACCGGCGCCTGGCCGGGGTTTCAGCCGTTCGGCGGTTGGAAAGGGTCGGGCTCTTCGGGCAAGAACGCCGGCGGGCCGTATTATCTGCAGCTCTACATGCACGAGCAGAGCCGGACGTTGATCGAAAGGGCCTGATCCTTGAACGTCCGGGAACGCTTCGGCTGTTTTTTTCTGGCCATTGGATTCGTGCTGCTGCTTCTGTACGCGCTGCCGATCGTTCAGGCGTTTCGACGGAACCCGTCGACGGTGCCGGTGGAATGGCTCGGGATCGCGGGGCTTTCCATTTTTCTCCTGTGGGCGGGCGGCAGGCTGTATCTCTCCGCCCGCAGGAACGCTCCGTCGCAGAAACCTCCCAGTTTGGCTGCACGGATCATGGCGCGCGGAAAATCGGAGGATGACGAAAAAGATTAGCCGTCGTGCCTCTTGAGGGGCGGCGATCGTAGAAACAACATGCGCGCGGGGTTTATTCCTTGCATTGCCCAGGAAAAAGCCCCGCGTTCATATATACAAAACCAGGCTTCCTTGATCCGAAAAGTCGCCGGATGAGGAATAGGGAACCGGGTTTTGCGATTTTTTTATTCGGATAATAATTGAAGAGGATCCCCGATAAGCCGGCTTTTCTAAGTTTTTATATGATGATTTTGGGATTTTAAATAACGGTCCCCCGCGGGTAACAGGCATCCGCTCGAAGAAAGCTATTGGTCAGTTCATTCGCGCGACTTCACTTTCTAACCCCCTGGGTAAAAAACTGCATGACGCTATGGGACATATGCACCGGACCGTTAGAACAGCAACGCCTTGGCGCACCGCTAAAAGCGATTGCCTTGGGATATGTCGATCCGTTTTTATACCGCCGGTTGATTAGTAGCGCGAGACCGCCGAGATAATCATTGCAGCTACCATGAGCAGGCCAAAAATAATGAAGGCGACGTTTTTCCAATCAATCGGTTTTCTTTTCGGGGTTTGTTTGGTTTTGGATCGGGATGGCATGGCTTTCTCCGTAAGCGCGCACTATACAATATCGTCGAAATTCTGTCCAGCAAACCCCGGCAGGAGCCGCTCCAGCACTTTGCGCAGTTCATCCACATCGAGCGGTTTGACCAGGAAGGCGTTGGCGCCGGCGGAAAGCAGCGTATAGACCGCGGTCTCGGCGCTTTCCACGGAAAGCATCACGACGGGAAGCTGCTCGTTCGAATAGCGGCTGCGGACGAAGCGCAGGAATTCCGCGCCGTCCACCTTGGGCATATTGAGATCCAGGAAGATGACGTCTGGAGGCGGGTCCGAAAGCAGCGCCCGGCCCGCGTCCACACCGCTGCGGAACGAGCGGGCCTGCACGCCAACCACCACGAGCATCAGCCCCACCGCCTTGCACATATCCACGTCGTCGTCGATGATCCAGGCTTTATAAATGGACATCTTCAAATTTCCCCGCGCACTCTTTCGGCTAATTCGCGCGTAATCCCTTTGATTTTCATCAGTTCCTCCACGGGCGCATCGCGAATGGCCTGGATCGTGCCGAAGGCCGAGAGCAGCGCCTTGCGCCGTGCCGGTCCGATGCCCGGAACGCTTTCCAGTTTCGAAGCCAGGCCCTTCTTGTTCCGCACGTCCCGGTGGTAGGTGATGGCAAACCGGTGGGCTTCGTCGCGAATCCGCTGCAGTAAAAATAATCCACGCGAATCCCGCGGAAGAAGAATGGAATCCTTGTGACCCGGCAGGAACACTTCCTCCTGCTGTTTGGCCAGCGAAGCCACCGGCACCCGGCCGGACAAATCAAATTCCTGCAGGACTTTCACCGCTTCGGCCAATTGCCCCTTGCCGCCGTCCACAATCAGCAAGTCCGGAAGCATCGCGAAGGACGGATCCTTCTTGCGGCCGATCGTTTCCGTCACCGGCCCCTTCCAGCGGGCGAACCGCCGGTGGAGCACCTCGTGCATCGAGGCGAAGTCGTTCGGCTCGCCCTCCACGCTGCGCACCTGGAAGCGTCGGTAGTGCGCCTTGTTCGGCACCCCCTGCTCGAACACGACCATGCTGGCCACAACCGCGGTGCCCTGGATGTTGGAGATATCATAACACTCCATCCGCGAGGGAGGCGCCGAAAGTCCTAGCTCCCGCTGCAATTCACTCAGCGCCTCTACCTGCCGGGAGCGGTCGGATTCCCACTGGGCGCGTAGCGACTTGAGGGTCTCTCTCGCGTTCTCCGCGGCCAGATCCACCAGCTCGCGGTCCACTCCTCCACGCGGGACTTCCAGTTGGACTTTCTCCCCGCCGCGCCGGGAACGCAACCACTCCTCCACGATCCGGGCTTCCTCCACGTCGGTGGGCAGCAGGACTTCCGCCGGGATGTAGGCCGCCTCCTGATAGAACTGCATCAGGAATTGCCGCAGGATCTCGTTCTCCTCGGTGTCGCGCGAGCCTTCGAGGACGAAATGTTCGCGCCCGATCAGCCGCCCGCCGCGGATGAAAAACACCTGGGCGCAGGCGTCGCCATCCTGGCGCGCCAAAGCGATCACATCGGAATCCGTTTTCGTCGTCGAGACGATTTTCTGCCGCTCCACCACGGTGTGGATCGCCTGCAGTTGGTCGCGCAGCCGCGCGGCCTTCTCGTAATGCAAATCTGCCGACTCGCGGCGCATCTGCTCCTGCAGGTGATCGGCAATCTCGGCGATGTCGCCGTGCAGAAAGCGGCACAGATCGTCGATCATGCTGCGGTAGTCTTCGAGCCCGGTGACCCCAATGCAAGGGGCGCAGCACAGTTTGAGGTCGTAATACAGGCAGGCGCGCGGATCATCCCCGGTGATGACGCGGTCGCAGGTGAGGTACGGGAAAATTTTTCGCAGCAGGTCGAGCGTCTGATGCACGGCCCAGATCGACGTGTACGGCCCGAAATACCGGTTGCCATCCTGAGCCATGTTGCGCACGACCGTCACCTTGGGATACGGGTCGGCCCAGTGGACTTTGATGTACGGATAGCGCTTGTCGTCCTTGAGCCGGATGTTGTAATGCGGCCGGTAGCGTTTGATCAGGTTCATTTCGAGGATCAACGCTTCCAGTTCCGACCCAACCAGGATCCACTCGAGGTCGGTGATATGCTGGACCAATTTTTCTGTCTTCGGCGATAGGTCCGAGCCGGAGTGGAAATACGACCGCACCCGCAAACGCAGGTTGATCGCCTTGCCCACATAGATTACTTTCCCGGTTTCGTCTTTCATGATGTAACAACCGGGCTTCTGGGGAAGCGTGTCGAGGATGCCGGTCAGGTGAGAGGAAAGTTCGGTCATTGGATTATCGGATCGCGGGAAAATCGCGCATCGCAAGTAGATTATACGTCCGGTAACAACCGACCCTAGACAATGGACGATGGATCATCGCCGAGGGTCGGTTTGATCTGGAGTTCCCTCAATATGCATGCAACACCACTCGAACGATTATCAGCCATGGTCTATGGTCCATCGTCCATCGTCTTCAACCGATAGACCAAGGAGCCAGCTTACGCGGAGAATCCGCAATTCCGTTCTCTTACGTTTTCGAGAGCGCCTGATCCAGATCCCACAAGATGTCGTCGATATCCTCGATGCCGATGCTCAGGCGAATGAAATCCGGCGTAACGCCGGCGCTGCGCTGCTCCTCCGGGCTCAGCTGCGCATGGGTGGTGCTCGCGGGATGAATCGCCAGGCTCTTGGCGTCCCCGACATTAGCCAGGTGGCTGAACAGGCGCAGACTGTCAATGAACTTTCGCCCCGCCGGGAGTCCGCCCTTCACCCCAAAACCCATAATGGCTCCCGCACCTCTGGGAACGTACTTTCCGGCCCGAACGTGATCCGGATGGCTCTTTAATCCCGGATAGGCCACCCAGGCGGCTTTCGGATGCGCTTCCAGGAACTCCGCCGTCTTTTGGGCGTTGGCCACGTGCCGGTCCATGCGCAGGCTGAGAGTCTCCAGCCCTTGCAACAGCAGGAACGTGTTGAATGGCGCCTGGCACGCGCCGATATCGCGCAGAGTCTGGACCCGGACTTTGGTGATGAACGCCGCGGTGCCCAAGGATGCATACGCCAGACCGTGATAGGAGGGATCCGGCTGGGTGAAGCTATCGAACCGACCCGAGGCGGCCCAGTCGAAGTTGCCGCCGTCGACGATCACACCGCCGATCGTGGTGCCATGGCCGCCGATGAACTTGGTCGTGGAGTGCAGAACGATGTTGGCCCCCCACTCCAGCGGGCGGCACAGATAGGGCGTCGCGAAGGTGTTGTCGATCACCAGCGGGATGCGGTTGGCGCGCGCGATGGCCGCAACTTCCTCGAACGGGAATACGTTGATGCGCGGATTGCCGAGCGTCTCCCCGTAGAGAATCTTCGTGTTCGGGCGGATCGCCCTGCGGAAATTTTCCGGATCGGCGGGATCGACGAAGGTCACCTCGATCCCGAGCCGCGGAAAGGTGTAATTGAACTGGTTGTAGGTTCCGCCGTAAAGGGTCGAGGCGGAGACGATGTGATCGCCTGCGGCGCACAGCGCGAGGATCGTCATCGTTTGGGCCGCATGGCCGGACGAAGCCTCGAGCGCCCCGACGCCGCCCTCCAGATCGGCGACGCGCTGCTCGAACACGTCGTTGGTCGGGTTCATGATGCGCGAATAAATATTGCCGGGCTCCTCCAGGGCGAAGAGCCGCGCCGCGTGAGCCGTATCCCGGAACACGTAGGACGAGGTCTGATAAATCGGCACCGCGCACGCCCCGGTGGTTGGATCCGGCGTCTGCCCGGCGTGCAACTGGCGGGTGGTGAAACCGAACTTGCGAGATTGTTCCTGCGTCATGGTTCCTCCTTTGGAATTATCGCAACTCACCGCTCTCCCGTCTATAAAAACAAACCGCCTCTTTCGAAAGAAGAGGCGGTGAATAATTATTTCACTGCTCTCTCATCTTTCAGAATTCGGATGGCTCTGCGAGCCATCCCTACTGCTGCCGGAATTGGCACCTTGCTTTTCAGCAGGT
The DNA here is from genome assembly GCA_050014155.1 of Anaerolineales bacterium. Classification (GTDB taxonomy): domain Bacteria; phylum Chloroflexota; class Anaerolineae; order Anaerolineales; family RBG-16-64-43; genus FEN-1073. Next base: position 1,340 of record JBEKDW010000068.1, on the reverse strand, counting down.
TGCCGAGGCTTCATCGGGCCGGTCCCTCCGCCTCTCTGGATAAGAGTGGTTTGCGTATGCGATTGTTGGGCAGGCTTATATCATATCGGCGCGATGTGTGTCAAGTTACAGACCTAACCCCATCTCCCCGTCCTTCAGTTCCTTCGGGACACCCCTCTTCCCCTTCCCTTAAGGGAAGGGGAAGAGGGGATGGAGATGTAATGGAGATGTAGATGTTAGGTCAGGGGTTAAATTTCAAAATCCTCTCCGTACCAGAGCCCGTGGTTCAGCGTGCGCCCCTGCGGCGGGTGTGCGTGCCCGTTCATCCGGCCTTCCAATTCGTCGACCCTTTTCATCAACGACTCCAGCGCCTCGCCCAGCACATCCGGCATCTGCGAGTGTTCCAGATCCGGCGTGCGCACTTCGGCCCGCGGCCGGGAACGGACCACGATCTCGCCCGGCACGCCCACCACGACCGAATCCGGCGGCGCCGAACGGACCACCACGGCGTTGGCCCCCACCCTGCAACCGTCGCCAAGCGTGATCGCTCCGAGGATTTTGGCGCCCGCGCCGACCACCACGTCGTCGCCGAGGGTGGGATGGCGTTTGCCTTTGGCCATGCTGGTACCTCCGAGCGTGACCCCGTGATACAGCGTGACGTCCTGGCCGATCTCGGAGGTTTCACCGATCACCACCTCCATGCCGTGGTCGATGAATAGCCCCGGCCCGATTTTCGCGCCGGGATGAATCTCGATCCCGGTGAACCCGCGCACGATCTGCGAGAAGATGCGGCCGATCAGTTTGAAATTATGGATCCAAAACCAGTGGGCGACCCGGTAGCCCCAGACGGCGTGCAATCCGGGGTAGCAGGTGAGCACTTCCAGCAGGCTGCGCGCGGCCGGATCGCGGTTGAAAACGGCTTGGATATCGCGTTGTAGAGTTTTTATCATACGTTCTCCGATAGAGCAGGTTTATCCATTGGACGATCGAGACGATAGACCATGGACGATGGACCATAGACCATCGAAGATGGTTTTTCAATGGAGGTTTTTTTGCATTCTCTCGAAAATTATCCGTAATCTGCAATCCTATTTGTAGTACTTGCGGATAACGCTCAGCACGTCCTTATCCATTCCTTCAACGAGGGGATAATCCGCCTGTTCTTGGAGATGTTCTTTGCCTTGCAGGTCCATCAAGTGCCCTGATTTTAATGCCTTAGTTTCGAGATAAAACCGGTTGTACTGGTTTGGTTGCATAATGTGCGGGATGCGCCCATTGACTTTGATACCGTTCTTCTTTAGATCCTCGATTTTCTTTGGGTTATTGGTGATCAGCCTGATTGATTTGATGTGCAGTGATTC
>JBEKDW010000067.1:0-9719 GCA_050014155.1 Anaerolineales bacterium | reverse complement strand
TTGACGTTGGATGCGGTCACCCCCTTCGCCGATATTGCCACGTCCGTCTCCATCTCTTCGATCACCCGGACAACGCTCATTCCGGATGCGTACGGAGAGAACTGGATCACACCCGACGGCAAGATGGTCGTTTTGCCCAATTACGACGCCATCCACACCCTCCTGGACGGCATTCTCAATTCCTGAATTTCCCTCATCGCACTCCCCAAAAGCGGTCCGAAGGCTTTCTGCGGCGCTTGACTCTGCGACCCGCCCGGCATACATTGGATACCATCCGCCGGTGGAATCTCTTCCTACGGCCGGAAAGGACCTCGGAACTCCCGGACACCATGGTGCCATCTGCGGAAAGCCTTTCCAGGGAAAATACGGGCGATTTGCGCGGGGAGGATTCCCTCAGCACGGCGATCGCAGTCTGGGAACAGGCCCTGCGGGCAGGCGGCAACGCCCGGAATACGGTTAACGCCTTTACTACCGACCTCCGCCTGTTGTTGCACTACCTAGGAGGCGGGCGCGCTGTGGCCGGGATCTCCACCCGGGATTTGCAGGATTTCTTCCGTTGGATGGAAACCGAACGCGGAGTACCCTGCAGCCCCAAAACCTATTCGCGCAGAATCACCTCCGTCAAATCCTTCTTTCGCCATCTCACCGAAGAGGGCATCCTCGCCGCCGATCCAGCCGCAGCCGTCGTCCAGCGTCTGGTCCAAAGCCCGTTGCCGGAAATCCTCACACACGAGGAAGCCCGGCGGGTGCTGACGGCGGCGCGCGCCATGCGCGCAGCTCCGGGGCAAGGCCGGCCGGACGATCGGCCGTTCGTTTTGGTTTCGCTGCTGCTGCAGACCGGAATTAAAAAAGGGGAATGTATCGGATTGCGGATGAACCACATCGAAACCGGCGGGACCGAGCCCTACGTATTCGTCCGCTATGGGAATCCCCGTCAGCGCTTCAAGGAACGGAAAATCGCACTCTCACGCGATTGGGTGGATGCCTACGCGCGCTATCGGGAGCAATATGATCCATCCGACCGGGTCTTCCCTTGGTCCCCGCGGAGGCTGGAGTACCTGTTGGAAGAGATCGGCAGCCACGCCGGGCTTTCCAAACATCTTTCCTTCGATATGTGCCGTTGGACGTGCGCGGTGCTGGACCGCCGGCGCGGCATCGAACCCGACGCGGTCCGTCAAAAGCTCGGGCTGAGCCGGATGCAATGGCGCGAGGTGGGGAAAAAAATTGAACGATTGATGGAATCCGTCCCGGAAGAAAGTCCGCCCGATGTGCTATACTCGCTGTCCATGGAGGACGCCGCGTGAACCTCGAAAGCGACCGTGTTCGCCGACACTTGGAAGTCATTTATAACCTCAGCCGGGAGCTGTCGCGGTATCTGGACCTTTCCGAGGTGCTCAGCCGCACGTTGGAGCTGATGGTGGAATCCCTCAACGCCGCGGGCGGAAGCATCGTAGTGGTGGGGGAAGGCGGTAAAGTTCTGGATGCTTCCGTCGCGGTGGGTGGATTGATCATTCCCAAAGCCATCCAGCAAATGACGCCGGTTCTTCGCCAGGGATTAGCCGGCTGGGTGCTTACCAACGGCAAGGTGGCGCTGGTCGAGGATACGCAAAACGATCCACGCTGGATTCCCTCCGCCCCCGCCACGGTTCCAACCCATGCCCACGCGTCGCAACCCACCCGTTCGGCGATCAGCGCGCCGCTGCAGGGACGCGATGGCGTGGTCGGGGTGATGACGCTGGTGCACCCCTCGCCCAGCCATTTTTCCAGTGAAGACCTGCAATTGGTGGCGGCGATCGCGGAAACCGTCGGCTTGGCCGTGGAAAACGCGCGTCTGTATACGCTCGAGCACCAGCGGCGCATGTTCGCCCTGACGCTCCAGGAAGTGGCCCGGACGATCAACTCCTCGCTGGAGCCGGAGAAAGTGTTCCCGCTCATCCTCGACCAGCTTTCGCAGGTGGTCAAGTTCGATTCGGCCTCGCTGCTTCTCCTCAGCGGCGATATGCTGCGGGTCGCGGCCTCGCGGGGCTTTTCACAGTCCTCCAAAATCCAGGATTTCCAATTCCCCTACCAGAAAGACAATCCTTCCTGGCGCACATTCAAGGAACGCAAGGTCGTGATCATCGACGACGTGCAAAAGGACCCCGGCTGGGTGGGCTCCGATGATATTCCGGAAACTTCGAAGATCCACGGCTGGCTCGGCGTCCCGCTCCTGATGCTCGACCAGCCGGTGGGCGTGCTCACCGTGGATAGCTACCTATCGAATGCTTATACCCAGGCCGATGCGCAGCTGGTGCTGGCGTTTGCCGACCAGGCCGCCTCTGCGGTAGCCAACGCGCGCCTATACGCCGAAAGCCAACAGCAGACGCGCACCATGGCGCTCATGGCCGAAACCACGCGCATGATCGTCTCCAGCTTGGATCTGGACGAGGTGCTCAACCAGGTATTGAGCCGGGTGGTCGCGCTGTTGGGCGTGGAGGCGGGCTCGATCGCGCTAACGGAAGAATCCACCGGGGATCTTGTATACCGCAGCGCCACAGGACCCAAGAGCGCTTCGATTAAGGACTTGCGCCTTAAACCCGGGCAGGGAGTGGCCGGATGGGTTGTGCAAAACGGCCGCCCGCTGGTCGTGGCGGATACACGCCTGGACGATCGTTTCTACGCCAAGGTCGACGAGCAGACCGGATTCGCCACGCGGGCCATTGCCTGCGTCCCGATCCTGCTACGCGAGAAAATACTCGGTGTGGTGGAAGTGATCAATCCGCGCCGCGGTGCGTTCAGCGAAACCTCGGTGCAGGTGCTGGAATACCTCACCGGACTTGCGGCATCGGCCATTTGGCATGCCCAGCTGTTCGCCGCCACGCGCTCCGCCGAGCAGCGCTACCTCACCCTGTTCCAGGATAGCATCGATCCCATTCTCATCACCGACCTGGACGGGAAGATCGTCGACGCCAATGCGCGCGCGTTGCAATTCACGGGATACTCGCGCGAGGAACTCCTCCTGCTGCGCATCCAGGCCCTGCATCCGATCTACACCGGCAAGCTCGGTCAGCGCTTCTCCGACATCAAGCCAGGGGATGTCCGCAACTACGAAACCCGTTTGCGCACAAAGAGCGGCAACCAGGCACCGGTGGAACTATATATCAAGCGCATCCCGGGGCACGAGCCGGAGCAGGACACGGTCCAGTGGATCGTGCGCGACATCACCGAACGGGCCGAACTCGACGAACTGCGCTCCGATCTGACCTCGATGCTCTTCCACGATATGCGCTCGCCGCTGGGCAACGTGATTTCCAGCCTACAGCTTCTCAACGACCCGCCGCCGGCCGACGAAACGGTCCGCTCGCTGCTGTCGATTTCCCTGCGCTCGGCGCGCCGCCTCTCAAGAATGATCGACTCGCTGCTCGACCTGCGCCGGCTGGAAGAGGGCCGCGCGGTCATCCGCCGTACGAAGGTTTCCCTGGCGGCGCTCGCCGCCGAGGCGGTCGAGGAAGCCCAGCCGGTGGCGGAAGGCAAGGGCATCATCCTGCAGATGTACATCCCTCTATCGCTGCCCACCGTCGAGGCCGATTCCGATATGATCCGGCGCGTGATCAGCAACCTGCTCGACAATGCGGTTAAGTACACGCCCAGCGGCGGAAACATCCGTCTGACGGCGGAACACGCGGACCAATCGGTGATATTCTCGGTGGCCGATTCCGGTCCGGGGATTCCCACCGAGGAACGACACCGCATCTTCGATAAATACAGCCGGATCGAGCGCGTGGGCGCGCCCAAGGGGCTCGGTCTCGGGCTGGCTTTCTGCCGCCTGGCGGTGAAAGCGCACGGCGGCCGCATCTGGGTGGATTCCCCCGCCGAGGGCGGCGCGGTGTTCCGCTTTATGCTGCCCCAGGTTCCCGCCACCGAAGACACCGAAGCAACTGCACCCGCCTAATCCCCTTACCCGGAGTACGCATGCCCAGACTTCCCGCTCATGTCCTTGTCGAAACCAATTGCCGCGGACATTCGGTCGCCGCCATCATGGGATCGCGCGGAATTCTCTGCCTGGATACCCCTTTGCTTCCAACCGAAGCGGAGATTTGGAAGAAGAAACTTCTGGAGAAGAGCCGCACGATTTCTTATATCATTCAGATGGACGCCTCCCCCGACCGCGCGTTCGCCGCGGCCCATCTGGCATCCGTATACGAAGGGCAGCCGCCGACCCTGCTGGCCCACCAGCAAACCACCGACGCGATGAAAACCCTCCAGGATTCGTTCAAGAACAGTCCGCTGCTGGCTGCGCTGGAAGCCTCCTCCTACGGCCTCGATCCGCTGTCGTTGCGCTGGCCGCGTCCCGCCATGGCGTTTAACGGTTCGATGACCCTCCATTGGAATCCGGCAACGGTCATCCTCCGGCACGCGCCCTCCACCACCCCCGGCGCCTGCTGGGTCCACCTTCCGGACGAGAAAATCCTTTTTCTCGGCGATGCGGTTTCGGTTTCCCTGCCTCCGCTGCTGCACGAAGGACGGTTCGACGCCTGGCTGGAGACTCTTGCCCTCCTGCGCCGCGCGCCCTATAAGGATTACCGCCTGTTCTGCTCGCACGGCGGCTGGATCGACGCCGAGGCGGTGGCGAAGTTCGCCAACTTCCTGCGCGCAGCCCAGCGAAAAGCGGTTGCGATCCGGGAAAAAAGCGATCCGCAAAAGGACATCGCCCTCGCGTCGCAGTCGCTCTTGGAATTTTTCACGTTCCCCGCCGAACGCAAGGATTTTCTATCGCGCCGACTGCAGATCGGCCTGCGCGCGCTGTGGGAACGCGAGCATGCGCCCGCTCCCGAAAAAACCCCGGCCAATTAATTCCACAGATAAACATTCGGGGCGGCTGAGATAGCCGCCCCGATTTTTTTAATTTTAATTTTTACCGCCTGATAATTTTTTCCTACCTCGGTGCATCCACCCAATCGACTCCGAAATTGATTACCGCATGCCCATCGGCGACCAATGTGACCGGGACGTCTGTCGGCGAAGTGGTAAAAACCGTTGGACCACTTGGGGAGAAATGGATGCAATACGCACCGATCGGAAGTCCCGGGAACGAGTACGTGCCGGACGATCCGATCGAGGCAGTTTTATATCCCGAGGCAGGACAGGCACCCTGCCCGAGGTCGATCCCGCCGTGCGGCCAGACCGGTTCGTTGGCATCGAGAATGCCATTGTCGATAGTGGCCGGAGGATTTGGGCCATACTGATCGCGGAAAACCGTTCCGGAAATGGTGCCGATGTACGCGCACAACCCCGGTTCGGTTCCCGTCGGGGTAAACCCATAGGGATCGCGGCAGGTATTATCCAATGCGGAAAGGGCGTTCAAGGGATATAACGTCGTCTGCACGGGGTACGGGGAACCCGCTTCCTTCTGGGTAAAGTGATCGTTGTAATCGAACCACTTCGGATTGCGCACGCCGGCATCCGCCAGCCCGTTCCATAGGAATTGCGGCGCGTTGCCGATCGCGGAATATTTGAAGGCGAGTTGCACCTTCGCCCCGCCCTCGGTCTGCCGGATCCAGGCCAGGTCCGGGTCGTCGCCTTTGCCGCTCACGACCAAATTTTTATCATATCCGTCGCCGAGGTTCCAGGGGGCATTGGTCACCTGGGGTGTCGGACCCCCCACGTCAGCGTTAGTATCCTTCCACACTTCCACGCCGTCGGTGATCCATGTCCCGCTGGGCGGTGAGGCGCCCCACACCAGGTATTCCCCGCGGCCGTCCCGGTTGGTGTCGAACTCCGCCCCGTACATCGTCTGCCCAACGCCCTCTGCGCGCGGCCCGGCAAATTCGAAGGTGATATACACCCACGGCGACTGTATTTTCATCTCCACCCGCGTCAGGTCCACGTCGGGAAGATAGACCATGTCCTTGGCGGTGAACGGCCGTTCGTAGCGGTTGGTCGAAAAATCATCGCCGCCGATTGACTTCTTTTGCGCCGCATAGTCCTTGGTCTTGAGGTCGGTGATGAAACGCGTGGTCCCGCTGGTGTCGACAGGAGTCATCAGGTGGACGATCGTGTAGGTCGCCGTCGGATTCGGGGTCTTCGTCGGCGGCTGTGTGTCGGACGGAACCGGCGCGCCCGCCGTGTCGGTAAACGCCGAACCCGGCGGAACGGTCGATTCCGATCCCGGCGTGGCGGCGGAGGTTTCTCCCGACGCCGCGCCGGAAAGGTTGCAGGCCATCAAGAGCAAGACTCCACCCAAAAGGAATAACGCGATTATTTTGTTGAAGTTGGTTGGCATGGAATTCCCTCCTGGAAACAAATCAATTTCCGGTTTATCGATCCGGCAATACCCACGTTTCTCCGGTCGAAGATCGCGTACGCAAGTCCCGTTACGCTCCCATATTCCACTTACCAGGGGATGCTTAAGTTGACGACCTTCGTTTCCTCCGGTGATAATGTCACGGTCATTGGATTAGAATTTATCAGGAATCCCGGCGCGGGAATATGCGTAAACCCGAGGCAATAGGTTCCCGCTGTAAGATCGGTAAATGAATACCGGCCTTGGGAATCGGTCACCGTTGATTTAAAGCCGGAAGCCGGGCACGCGCCCTGTCCGAGGGATATCACGTCGCCGGCGATGGGCGCCGTAGTTAGCTCAGTGGCATCGCACGTACCGTCGTGGTTGATATCCCAACAGAGTTGGCCGGAGATCGTTCCATAATATTGGCAAAGGCCGGGTTCCATGCCGGTGGGGGTGAACCCATACGCGTCATGGCAAGTGTTGTCAATACCCCAGAGCGCCTTGAGCGGGTAGAAATCCGACTGAATTGGCAGCGGCGAGCCTGCCTCGGCCTGCGTGAAGTGGTCGTTGTAATCGAACCATGCCGGGTTCCGCACCCCCAGATCCGCCAGACCGTTCCAAAGGAACTGCGGCGCGTTCCCGATCGCGGAATATTTAAACGCCAGCTGCACCTTGGTTCCGCCCTCGATCTGCCGGATCCACGCCAGGTCCGGATCCGCCCCCTGCCCTCCGGAAAATATTCTCTGGTCGTATCCGTTTCCGCCCGCCCAGGGGGCGTCGCTGAGCTGCGGATGCGGCCCGCCGACGTCGGAATCCGAATCCTTCCATACCTCCACCCCGTCGGTCGTCCATTCTGCCCCCGCAGGCGATAACCCCCACACCAGGTATTCCCCCCGCCCGTCCCGATTGGTGTCGAACTCCGCGCCGTACATCGTCTTGCCGATCCCGTCGGCGCGCGCGGCGGCAAACTGGAAGGTGACGTAAACCCATGGCGGATTGAGCTTCAGCTCCACCCTGGAAAGGTCCACATCTGAAAGATAGTCCATCGTTTCCGCTGTGAACGGACGCTCATAACGGTTGCCCGCGTAGACGTCCGAACCTCCGGGTACACGCTTTTGTGCGGCATAATCCTTCGAGACCGGATCGGTGATATAGCGGGATGTACCGCTGGTTCCCGGCGGCGTGGCAATGTGAACCACGCTCAAGGTTGCGGTTTGCGTGACGGTGGACGATGCGGTCGGTGTGAATGCCGGCGTCTGTGTGCGGGTCGGGGATGGTGCGATCCGCGATCCCGGTGGGGGAATTGGCGTCGGCGTAGGCGAACCGCCGGCTGAAGTGGAATATTGGATGACGGCATACGCCAATGCGGTTTGCGTGGCGGGCAGATTCGCGGGTCCCCCGCCGGTTAGATTGCATCCGAGGACCAGCAGCATCAGAATAAGAAATGAAAGTATAGGCTTTCGAAGAGGACGTCTTTGCACCACGGCATCTCCCGCAGAGGAAGCAGCATCTTACGAGTAACGATCCGCTTCCATTGTATGCGTTCGCTTGCCGCGGCGCAACCGCGGAGGAAGGAAAAACCCGCCGGAATGTGCGGCAGGAACGTCACTGCCGGTCCGGGGCGGGTTCGGCAAGCTTCTTTTACGGTCTTCCGAGAGCGGCGGGATACTCGAGGGAAAAAGAAAATGGCCGGCGGTATTTCCGCCGGCCATTGGCAGACAATCGGGGTGAAAATTTATTTCGTTTGCGTCGGCGTCAAGGTCGGCGTCGTTGTCGGCGCCATCGTCGGGGTCGGGGGATTGTCGATAATTGTGATGGACAGGATGCGATCATCCATCGTGAGTTGATTGGCTAGGACTAAACCGTCTTTTCCGACGATTCTCCCGAAGGCTGTGTTCTTCCCGTCCAATTCCTTGTGAGCCACCATCAGGATGTATAGTTGGCTGCCGCTGGAAACGGTATTGCCCGTGGCAATCCAATATCCGAGCGATCCGGCCTCGTTGGAGAGTCCTTTCTCCAACGGCAGGGTGTATCCGATGTCGCTGTCCTGCAGTCCCGCCGGCTCTCCGGTGAGGATGAAATCATGCCCCTTGACATAGTTAATCGGGAAATTATCCCAAAAACCCATCTGCGCCAGCACCACGAAGTTATTGACGCTCTGTGGTGCGTCCGCGGCGTCAAGGTCGAAGACCAGCTTGCCCTTGGTGGTGTCCACGATCGCCCGATAGGTATGGGTGATGTCGATCGCCATCGGGGGCGGTCCGGTAAACAAGTTGGCGCGCGCGGTCACCGACATGGTCGCAAAGGAGCGCACTCCCGGCGTCTGAGCTGGGGAATGGAGCGTGGGCGTGGGCGTGGGTCCGGGAAGCAGGCTGATCGGACTTTCCGAGATCGTCACCGAATAGAGCGCATCGCCGGTGAAGATCGGCGAAGTCGAGGGGTCCCGAAGCTTGAGCTTGAGCACTACATCCATCCCCGAGACCACCTGGCCAAAGATGGTGTAGCGGCCGTCCAATGCCGCCTGGGTAGTAAAGGTAATGAAGAACTGGCTGCCATTGGTGTTCGGCCCGGAATTGGCCATGGCCATCACGCCCGGTTTGTCGAATTTCAGGTCCGGGGAAATTTCATCATCGAATGCATAGCCGGGGCCTCCGCTTCCGGTCCCGGTCGGATCGCCCCCCTGAGCCATGAAATCCTGAATCACCCGGTGGAAGGTGGTGTTATTGTAGAACCCCTGGCGGGCCAGAAACACAAAACTGTTCACCGTGAAGGGGGCCTTATCGGCGAATAGCTGTACCCGAAACTCGCCTGCGACGGTCTGAAAATCGGCGATGTAAATCTTTGTGCGATCGATGACCATCGGAGGCGGGTTTGTCCAATTCGCCACCGTACTGACCGGAGTTCCAAACCCGCGCATCGAAAACGCCGTGGGCGTGGTCTTCCCGCAGGAGGTCAAAACGACCAGCGCTGCAGGAGCGATGAAAATAAACCAGTGTTTTCGAGCCATACGTCGGATCAAATCTCCTCCTTCATGCCATTAGATGTGGGCAACACCGGCATCACCGGACCGGGAACTCCCAAACGCCCGGCCAGCGCGGCGCGTAACGCCCGGCGGTCATCCCACGGATATTCTACCTCGCCGAAGCACATCGACTGTTCATGCCCCTTTCCGCAGGCAATCACAACATCTTCCTTGCGGGCCGACTGCACGGCAAAGCGCAACGCCGCGCCGCGGTCCGGAATGCGGAAGAACGTCTTTCCTTCCACGCCTCCTCGGGAACGCGCCCCGGCCGCCATTTCCTCAAGAATGGAGGAAAGCGACTCCGTGCGCGGATCCTCGGCGGTCAGTACGGTCAGGTCTGCCAGGTCTACCCCCGTCGCCGCGAGCTCCCGGCGCTTCTCGCGGTCGCGCAAGCCGGCCGAACCGAAGACCGCGATCACCCGGCCGCCCTCC
>JBEKDW010000066.1:0-9769 GCA_050014155.1 Anaerolineales bacterium | reverse complement strand
TGGAGAACGGCCGAGCCCATGAAGGGATTTTCTTCTTTCATGACCCCCCGGTTATTTTTCTTCTTCGAAACTTTCCACGTAGTAGGTAAAAACATCCAATTTTTGGCGGCGCCAAAGATCGTATTCGAATCCCATTTTTTCACATAACATATCGAGGAATGTCGATGGATCGTCTACTTTTTCCCAAACTTGGGGAAGAAAAGTCGCCCGCCGCAATCCGCGGGCAAGGACGACGCCGTCCACGCCCGGGCGCAGCAACCCGGGAAGTTCCTCCGCATTTTGATAGGGCAACGGTTTCGGCGCGCTGAGTATGGATATTTCAATGTGCAATCCTGGTAACTCGGTTTCGGTTAGCGGCTGAAACCGGATATCATGGAAAGCAGCATCCACCGCATGTTCCTGCACGTCCAAAGCTAGCGGCTGACGCGCCTCCAGACTCCCGATACAACCGCGCAGATCTCCTTCGAGGGTCAACGTCACGAAGCATGCGCCGTCGGCCCGGAGTTCTGGCGGCAGCGAGGAAATTGCCAGCGCAGGTTCCGAATAGTTTTTTAAATTTGATTCGATGGCTTCCCGGGCGAAGCGCAGCAACTGTTGTTTGGATTCAGTCGAAATCATAATCGGCCCACCCTTCCGACGTAGGTGGAACTGTCCGCTTAAGTTTTTTCCATGACGACCGCCGTGCCGTATGCCAGGACTTCGGTCACACCGTCCAGTACATCGTTGGCATCGTAGCGGATCCCGATGATCGCGTTGGCGCCGAGTTCCTGTGCGTGCTGCAGCAGCAATTGAAAGGCTTCCAGCCGCGCGTGTTCGCACAGCTCGGTGAAAATGGTGATGTTGCCGCCGAAAATCGTTTGGATTCCCCCTGCCAGATTTCCCAGAACACTGCGCGAGCGGACGGTGATCCCGCGCACCACGCCAAGGTTGCGAACGACGCGATATCCGTCGATCGAGAAGGCCGTCGTGGTCATCGAGAGATCCATAGCCTGCTCCTTAACGGGGCTTCCCGGTCCATTCGCCGGGGAAAGCTTGTAGTGCTTTTTCCGCGGCGTTGAAGATATCCGGGTCCCTGTCGTTCATCCGGGTGCGAATCGCGTCTTGCGCTTCGCGGGTGCGCCATTCCACCAGAGAGATCAGCGCCAGCATCCGCGAGGTTCCGTTGGATCCTTCCTGCAGGTTGCCGTTCACATAGACATACCCCTGGCGCGGGGTGCGCAGAATTTCGATGAGCACCGGAATGACCAGTGGATTCTTGATTTTCACAAGCTTCTGCACTGCCTGAAAGACGGTATCCAGTTCAGCGGCACGGACCGCGCGGAATCGCAGGATCTGGATGAGCGTACGCGCCGCGACGTCGGAGAGGATGGCGTCGGTATTTTGCAACGCTTCCTCCAGATCCGCAACCACCGAGTCGTCCTGCGATATGCCCGAGCGGTTGGCGAATTCCACGGCGACTTCCTGGCGGACACCCGGCCCACCAGTGCGAAGATCGTAGGAAGACCGTGCCCTTTCCATCAACCTGCCCACCGGTGTATTGGCGGAGACTGCGGCTGCTTTGCTGAATAGGACCGCTTTCTCCTCGGGATCCATGGCCATCAACCGCTTGGCGTTTTCCACCGCTGCGAAGACCTGCGGGTCTCCGCAGCCAAGCATTTCCTCCAGGGAGGCTTTCGTGGCCGCTTCCCCCAATGGCATTTCAACGGAACGCAGGCGGTCTCTCCAGATGTTTATCTGTTCCGCCAATAGAAGTTGTTTTTCTTTCAGGACTTCCTGCTCTTTAACAATGCCTGGGCGCTCCGGTTCCTCTACCTCGACCCATTTCCGGCGCAAGGCGGCCAGCCGATCGGCGACGGAGGTAAATTCCTTTTGGATGGAAGTCACCTTGAGGTCAAGGACTTGGGCCAGTTCCCGCAGCTCCAGGATAACCAAAAAAGCCCTCCAACGGGGGAAAAATCTATCGACAGGAGCTAAACCGCAGCCCATGTATCATAGTCATTGGTTATCGGAGCGTCAAGTGGCTCCAGGCTCCTGAGTGATACAATTTTTCGGAGGGCGGAAATCCGAATGTCGAAGAAACCGATCGATCTTCGAAAATACGCTGCGCAGACAAAAAACCGGCTCGTTTGGGTGGGTTTGGGGCTGATCGGTTTATTGGGCATACTTCTCATTCTCCTGACCTATGGAACGCCCGCGGCCGGCTGCGGAGCGGCGATCTTTTTTGGGGCACTTCTTCCGGTTGGTTTGATCGTCCTCTTCCTAAGGTTTCTCCAATGGATCGTCGACCGCTCCGGGAAAAACGATCGATAGAACGGAACACAGGATGCAAACGGGTCATTTCGTTCTTCGTAAAAAAATCGTTCTGGCGTTAGCCGCCGTATTGGCCGGAATCGGGATTCTTGCGGCCGTATTTCTCGCCGCGGGTTCCGGTTTATTCGGAGCGGCTAAAGTGTCTTCGGCGATCATTCCTTTCTCGCCGGCCGCCTTGAATGGAACGACCATCCTCCCCGCACCGATTGTTCCTCCGGGTCGGGATGTCATCTCTGAATCGAATATGACAAATATTGCGGAGTTGGCTCGTTTCGGCCGAGGCTGGCCGGCTGCCATCTCCTATTCCCCGGACGGCGCCCGACTGGCGATGGGCACGGCATTGGGGATCGAAATCCTGCAAACAAAAACCGGCGAGTTTGGAACACTCTATTCGTCCGACTCGCCGATCCTTGCTGCCCAATTCTCCCCGGATGGACGATGGATCGCCGCCGGACGGGAGGACGGCCGCGTGCTGGTCCTGGATGCGAAGACGGGGAAGGTCGACATGACTCTGGTCGTCCATACCCGCCCGGTCCATGGATTGGCTTTCTCGCGCCCGGAAGCTGCTGGAGGTGCGTCAGCCTGGCTGGCTTCCGGTGCGGAAGACGGCTCGGTCGTGGTATGGGATTTGAGTTCCGGGATGTCACGGAATAAATTCCTTAACCCGCTTCTGGGCTACTGGGGTTATGGAATTCGCAGCCTGGCATTCTCTCCGGATAATAAAGTGCTTGTTACCGGCGGCGATCAAGGATACATCTCCAGTTGGAATCTTTCCACGGGGGAGGAACTGCCGCGTTTGCAGACGCAACATGGTTTGCTTTTCAACATCGCTTTTTCTCCGGACGGCAAACGGCTGGCCTCCGCCTGCGGCGACGGCACGGTGCAGATCTGGAATTATTCGACGGGGGAACCGCTGCAACTGCTTCAGGGCCATACCTATGGCGCCTGGAGCGTGGTCTGGTCACATGACGGGTCGGAACTGGTGGCCGGCGCTGGCGACGGCACGGTAAAAATCTGGCAGGCGGATACCGGCACGCTTCAGAGGGAAAAAGCGGTGACGTTCACCAAAATTGATTCGCTACAGCTTTCCCCGGACGGATCGCATCTGGCAGCGGTGTCGATCAGTGAACGGGCGCTGCTCTTGAATGCGGGATCGCTGGAGGAAGAAAATACCTTCCCGGAATTTTTCGGCGGGGTGCGGTCGGCCTCTTTCTATCCGGACGGCAGTTCGGCGGCACTCGCCGACGAGAACGGTCTGACGTATCTGTGGAACCTTCGCCAGGGGAAATCCATTGTCCTCGGTACGGTCCGCCCCGCCAGTAAAGCGGCGATGTCCGCTGTCTTCTCTCCAAAGGGCGGATTGCTCGCCGTCATCGACGGTGTTCCGGGCCTGCTTCGGGTGTATGAATTGAACACCATGACCCTGCGGACCGAGCAACGTGTTCCCGCTTTGAAAACCGTTGCGTTTTCTCCCGATGGGACTCTACTCGCCGCAGGCGGCAGTCCGCTGACACTCTTGGATTTGTCTTCCGGTAAAAGCCGGAGTTTGGAAATACCATCCTCTCCAACCAGCCTTGTCTTCATTCAAATTCCCAAATCTTCCAGCCCCTATCTCGCAGCCGGACTGGATAACGGATCCGTTTTCTTGTGGAATCTGGCGGACGACTCCCTGACCGAATTGGCTTCGAAAGGAAATCCACCCATCTGGAGTCTGGCCTCCTCCGCAACTTCCCTAGCCGCCGGCGACGATCAGGGCGACGTGCAAATCTGGGATGCCGCCGATCAAAGCGTGCTGCATCGGTTCGCCGGTTACTCCGGATCGATTTTTGCGATTTCCCTTTCACCGGACGGATCCATTCTGGCGGCGGGCGGCATCCAAGGATCGATCCGTTTCTGGTCGCTTCGCACCGGGAAATTGCTGCGGATTCTTGCAGCCCACAACGGTTGGGTGAACGGATTGACATTTTCACCGGACGGCCGATGGCTCCTTTCCACCGGTTCGGATGGGACCGCGCGAATTTGGGGAGTGCCGGCACAAAGTTCCACCTGAGATAGCGGGAAGGGTCGGATACCTTCGCATGGTAGAATGTGCCGGCTGAAAAAAATTCTTCGTTCCTTCTGCGCAGAAATGTGGAGGGACGACAAACACCGGGAGAAAAAATGAACGTCGCGTTGGGATGCGATCACGCCGGCTTCCTGCTGAAGCAGGCCGTTCAGGATGAAATCATCGCAGGAGGGCATAAGGTGATCGACGTCGGCAGCTTTGGCACCGATCCCGTCGATTATCCGGACTTCGTGGAAAAGCTCGCAAGCGAAATTGTCTCCAAACGCGCGGAACGCGGCGTCTTCATCTGCGGTTCGGGGGTTGGAGCCGGAATCGCCGCGAATAAAATCCGGGGGATCTACGCCGGCATGTGCCACGACACCTATTCGGCCCACCAGGGTGTGGAACACGATGATATGAACGTCCTCTGCCTGGGATCGCGTGTGGTTGGTCCGGCCCTCGCCTGTGAGCTGGTTCGCGCATTTCTGAACGCGAATTTTTCCCGCGAGGAACGCCACGTGCGAAGAGTGGGTAAAATCCACCACCTCGAGGATTCCTCCCTGGGAAAAGCCGGCCGGTGAACGAGAATCCGCTGGTTCGGTTAAACCGGATGGGGCAATCTGTCTGGTATGACAACATTCGCAGGGGGTTGATTGAATCCGGGGAACTCCTCTCCATGGTCCGCGCCGGCGAACTCCGCGGCGTGACGTCCAACCCGACGATTTTTGAAAACGCCATCGCGCATACGGAAGAATATCGTTCCGCGCTCCAGAAACTCTTCCAAAAGCGGTATACCGCCGAACAGGCGTATGAGCAGCTCGCACTGGACGATATCCGGGCTGCGGCGGACGTTTTCCTTCCGGTATATGAGGAGAGCCGCGGGGCCGACGGATATATTTCCCTCGAGGTGTCTCCTGCCCTTGCGCTGGATTCCGACGCCACGTGGAAAGAAGCCGGCCGGTTGAAACGCGGGGTGGATCGTCCGAACCTGATGATCAAAATACCGGGGACGCTCTCTTGCCTGGACGCCATCCGCCGGACGATTGCAGACGGCATCTGCGTGAATGTCACGCTGTTATTCTCGGTACACCGGTACCGCAAAGTGATGGAAGCCTATGCCGCCGGATTGGAAGATCGTGTGTCGCGCAGGTTGCCGCTCGACACCGTTTCGTCCGTCGCCTCGTTCTTCGTTTCTCGCCTGGACACGCTCATCGACCGGAAACTGGACCAATTGGCTGGAAATGATCGCGTGAGTTCAAGCGAATTGCAATCTTTGCGTGGGAAGGCGGCGATCGCCAACACCCGTCTTGCCTACCAGGAGTTTTTAGCGTTCCGTGGCAGCCAAAGGTGGTTGAACCTCTCGGCGCTCGGGGCGAGGCTCCAGCGGCCGCTGTGGGCTTCCACGAGCACGAAAGACCCTTCTTTTCCAGATACCTACTACGTCGAAGCCCTAATCGCGCCGGATAGTGTGAATACCATGCCTCCGGCCACGATCGCGGCATACCGCGACCATGGGAATCCGGCGATTCGAATCGGGAACGACCTGGGAGAAGCACGCGCACTTCCGGGGCGGTTGGCGCAGATCGGGATCGTCTTGGAGCAGGTCACCAGCCAGCTGGAAACGGAAGGCATCGAAGCCTTTCAACGCTCCTTTCAATCCATGCTTGCGGTTGTGGAAGATCGGTTGTCCGAAGAACGATAGGAACCCACTCCTTCCCCATCATTTATCGCTTGCGAAATCCTTCTCGGGCGGGTATAATGCCGCCGATTTAGAACGGACCTAACGGGGGTCGGGCTTACGGGGTGAAAACCCGAGCACCGGCCCCCATTTATGATCGGTCGGTACCGGGCTTCCCTCGATTTTCCTGGTTAACGCCCCGCCCATTCCAATCGCTCTTGGACGATCGGTAACCTCAACACGGAAACCGGGAGATCCGACGGTCCGCACGATCGGAGGCAACCAATGACAGAACAACCTGCAGCGGCCGGAAAGACTTTACTGGCCGCGCTCAAACCCAAGATGACCCTCACCGGGAAGGTGACGCGTTTGGAACTTTCCGGCGCGATGGTGGATGTGGGAGCCGAACGGGAAGGATGGCTCCATATTTCGGCGCTGGGGAAAGACGATGTCAACCGCGTTCAGGACGTCCTGCAATTGGACCAGGAGATCAAGGTATGGGTTCGAAAAGTGGATTCGCAAAAAGGCGAATTACAGCTGACGATGATTGAACCCATGGCGCATGATTGGAATGAACTCCGTCCGGGGATGAACATCCACGGCAAGATCACGCGGATTGAAAAATTCGGTGTGTTCGTGGACTTCGGCGCCGAAAGGCCTGGTTTAATCCATATCAGCGAATTATCCAACGAGTATGTCAAAGACATCGCCTCGGTGGTTAAGGTCGGGGACGAAGTCGATTCGGTTATTTTGGAAGTGGACCGCAAAAAGAGACAGGTGCACTTGAGCCGGAAAGCCTTGGAGGCCAAACCGCAGCCGAAGGTGGAAGAGGAAATCCCGGAGGAACCGGAGACCAAACCCATTACCGCCATGGAAGCGGCCTTTCTCAAAGCCCAATCCGGCTCGGACCAAACCGAGGCGAACCAAGACCGGCGCGATCGTTCCAAAGAGGAAACCCGTCGCCGCCAACAGGAAGATATCCTCAACCGGACGCTGCAGACCGCACCGCGGAAATAACCAACGGGCGAGGAAATGTCCTCGCCCGTTTTCTTATCATTCGAACCGCCCGACCAGCACCCGGGAAAACCGGGACTCCGGGGCGGTGCCTCGCAACCCTACTGATCCTCTTCGTCCACACTCTTCTCTTCTTCCTCGTCCTCGTCCTCGACCTCGAAGCCTTCTTCTTCGCTCTCCCATTCCTCGTCGAACTCGTCTTCCTCCCATTCTTCCTCGGTGGCCGCTTCCTCGGATTGGGAATATGTCAGGCATCCGGCGTCCGGATCGAGTTCAATGGCTGCCGCGCCGCAAAAATTTTCCTCCAGGAAAATGCAGTCCATGTACCGGCAACGAATCCTGGGCATGAATCCTCCTCCGAGAAAAGCCTTTAAAGTATAACGCATTCAACCGGAAGCCGATGTCAGAAGCTCCCATATTCCCTGCGCAGATTGTTTTTACTCTACGGCAGAAAATTCGTCCGGTCAAGGGATTCCCGAAAAATCGGGATTAAAAAGTGAGCTAGGAACGTACCCGTTTGGCGTCCAGAACGTTGGGAAGGGCCTCGATCCGATTGAGCACCCGGCTCAACTGGCTCAGATCGGTCACTTCCATGAGCATGTCAATCGTCGCCTGATGGGATTTGGTGTTTACGCTGACCTGGCGCATGTTAATATGATCCTCCGTGACCAGCGAGGAGACGTCACGCAGCAAGCCTTCCCGGTCGTAAGCGGTGATGCGCACCTCGACGGCATACGTGCGGACGACCCGGCCCCAGGAAACCCGCACCAAGCGCTCTTTATCGGGGATGCGGAGGATATTCGGACAATCGGTGCGATGAATGCTGGCGCCGTGCCCGCGCGTGATATACCCGACGATCGGATCCCCGGGGACGGGTTTGCAGCAACGCGCAAGGTTGGTCAGCATCCCGCGCAGTCCGGTGACGTTGATCTCGCCGGTGGTGGCGGAAACCGCGCCGGCGGCCGTGGGCGCCAGCTCCAGGCCGGTTTGTTCGGGCTCCAGTATCTTGGAAAAGATTCTCGCCGGAGAGACATCCCCCGAACCCACGGCGGCAAGGAAATCGCTGACGATGGGAAAACCGGCTTGCTTGGCGAGACTCTCGAGTGTAATTCCTTCCATGCCCAGACGATGGAGCTCGCGTTCCACGACATCGCGGCCGATGGATATCTTCTGTTCCACATCCTGGCGTTTGAACCAGAAGCGGATTTTGCTGAGTGCGCGCTGGGATTTCACCAACCCCAGATGCGGGTTCAGCCAATCGCGGCTTGGACCTCCGCTGCGGGTGGTGATCACTTCCACCTGGTCGCCGGTATGCAATGGGTAATCCAGCGAAACGAGTTTTCCGTTCACCCGGGCGCCCCGGCAATGGTGGCCGATTTCGGTGTGAACATGGTAAGCGAAATCGATCGGCGTCGAACCGGCGGGCAGATCGATCACATCCCCTTTGGGGGTGAAGGCATACACGCGGTCTTCGAGGACGTCGGTCTTCAACCCGTCGAGGAATTCGCCCGCATCATCCACTTCTTGGCGCCAGTCCATCAGGCTGCGCAGATAGAGCACCCGCCGTTCGAAGGATTCGTCGCGTTTGGAACCGTCTTCCTTATAGCGCCAATGCGCAGCAATTCCCAACTCCGCGTTACGGTGCATTTCCAAAGTTCGGATCTGCACTTCGAGCGTCTTTCCGTCGTCGTAGACGACCGCGGTGTGCAACGACTGGTAGAAATTGTCTTTCGGGGAGGCGATGTAATCGTCGAACTCCCCCGGCAGGGGAACCCAATGATTATGGATCACGCCCAGCGCGACATAGCAACTGGAGACGTCGTCCACGATTACGCGCACAGCGCGCACGTCGTGTACCGATTCGAAAGGCACCCCCTTGCGCGTCATTTTGCGGTAGATCGAATAAATGTGCTTCGGCCGGCCGGTCACTTCCACCTTCAGACCGGCTGTCGAAAGCTCCGCCCGAAGGTTCTCGACGATGGATTGCATCATGGCTTCGCGGTCGGTGCTGCGTTCTTCGAGTTTGGCAGCGATCTCTTTGTACTTGGCCGGGTTCACATACAGAAACGATAGATCCTCGAGTTCCCATTTCATCTGCCAGATGCCGAGCCGGTTCGCCAACGGGGCGAAGAGCTCCAGAGTTTCCTGAGCGATGGCTTTTCTGCGTTCGGGCGGCAGGTGGTGGAGCGTACGCATATTGTGCAGGCGGTCGGCTAGTTTGATTACCACCACCCGCACGTCGTCCCCCATCGAAAAGAAAATCTTCCGCAGGGTTTCCACATCCAGGGCTTTTCGACGCGCGGCATCGTCCTGGGGAGGGAGTGTCCCGTCGTCGCGGGAGACGCGCGGTAGTTGGGTGAGTTTGGTGACCCCATCGACCAGTTTGGCCACCTCGTCGCCGAACTCCACGCGGATGATGTCAAGGGTGACCGGGGTATCTTCCACCGTGTCGTGCAACAAGCCGGCGGCGATGGCCGCGCCCGGCAATTGCATGTCAGCCAGTATTTTTGCTACGGCAAGGCAGTGTTGTATGTAGGGTTCCCCGGAGGCGCGTTTCTGCCCTTCGTGGGCACGCGACGCCATCCGGTAGGCCCGCTCAATAATTTCCCGGTCCGCCGGTGAAAGGTAGGAAACTGCCTGAAAAAAGCTATCGGTATCCATAGGAAGGAAGAATCACTTTAAAGTATACCTCGCCGGTGAAGCCAGTCGATTCGTTTTCCCGC
>JBEKDW010000065.1:0-9876 GCA_050014155.1 Anaerolineales bacterium | reverse complement strand
AAAAGGTTGGAAATACGCGTCACGGGTTGAATTATAGGGCAAAAAGGAAGCAAGTCAACACGCGATCCCTTGGATTGACCTGACTTTTTCCGGGCGGTACAATCCGAACGGTTTTTCCTATCGGAGGCAAAGCATGAATCAACCCAAACAGATTTTATTGCGTCGATGCGCCCCGTTGCTCCTGCTCGTCCTGACGCAAGCGTGCAATTTTGGAGTGCAGCGTCCTGCGTCCACTCTGCTGCCCTTCTCCATGACGGAAACATCCGTTAAACTTGGAAACGCGACGGGAACATCGCCGGCAATCATCGCGCCGACCGATACGCCGACTCCCGTCACGCCCACCCCGACGGAGACACCGATCCCTCTGGTGTATCCGGTCGGCCCCTCGGGGTTTCCTTCGAACGTCGATCCCCTCACCGGACTAGCGGTGAGCGACCCGTCTCTCCTGGATCGCAGGCCTCTGGCAATCAAAGTCTCCAATTTCCCGCGCACCGCCCGGCCGCAAGCCGGACTTTCGAAAGCGGATGTGCTCTGGGAGTTCTACACCGAGTTCGGTAACACGCGCTGGATTGCGATGTTCTACGGCCAGGATGCTGAGAAAGTAGGGCCGATCCGTTCGGCGCGCGTTCTAGATACGCGGATCGTGCCTTTGTATGATGCCATCCTGGTCCATGTCCAGGCCTATGAGACCGTGTGGACGGAAATCAGCAAATCCGGGATCGATACGATCAACGAATTCCCGGCCTCCTGTCCCGCTATCTGCCGCGATGCGAACGAACCGGTCGTGGAGAATAGTGCATTCGGAAATACCGTCGAACTGACCAAATACGCCAAACGGATCGGTTTACTCTCCGGTGGGCGGCCTAACCTCGACGGGATGGTGTTTGATCCGGCGGCGCCGGCGGGAGCCAATCCCTCCACCGGTGTGTTTATTTATTTTTCGTCCTCCGCGTCAGCGGAATGGAAATACGACCCCTCCAGCGGGCGCTATATCCGGCTATCCGAAAAGGACACCACCGGCGTGATGATTCCGCTCACCGACAGGACCACCGGAGCGCAGCTCGCGGTGGACAACGTCCTTGTCCTGGACGTCAACATCTTCGGATATGCCGGCAGGACGGGCAACGGGGAACAATTGGACATGGATCTGTCCACGTCCGGGACGGGATATTTCTACCGCGACGGGATTGTCGTACAAGGAAAATGGAAGAGCGGAGGCCCCAACGCGCCGCTTCAATTCGTGGATCAAAACGGCCAGAACTACCCGCTGCACCCGGGTACGACGTATATCGCCATTCTTGGGAACGGTTCCACGGGCGGCCGCACGGCGTCGACGGAATATCGGTTCTTTAACGTGCCGTAACTTACGCGCGCAGCCGGGATAAAAAGGACGTGATTCGCGGATCCCCGATTCTGGATGGATGAAAACGATGCCGTCCCGGGACGTTTCTCCCTCCCCGTATTTCCGCGCCTTGTAGTACAAAGAAGGACATAGACTGGATAGCAATGAACATCCGCAACGAGATCACTCCGTCGCCATTCTGGGAGCGGGGGAAGGCCGGTTTTCCCGTACCGTGGCAAAAAATTTTTGTGTGGGGGGCTATCGGTTTCTTTGCATTGACCGGATGCAGTTCACCCGCCCGCACATCCATATCCGAGCCTGTGCAATCGGTGACGGATCAAACCACCGCGACCACGGCATTCTCCCCCACGGATACGCCGACCCCCGTCGATACCGCTACGCCGACCCAGACCAATACACCTGCGATCATCAATCCCCTCACCGGGCTTCCGGTCTCCGATGCATCGCTCATCCAGCGGCGTCCACTGGCCATTAAAGTTTCGAATTATCCGCGCACGGCGCGGCCCCAGGCCGGGCTTTCCTATGCGGACTTGCTGTTCGAGTTCTATCAGGAATATGGGTTGACCCGCTGGCAGGCGATTTATCTGAGCCGCGACGTAGAAAAGGTCGGCCCGATCCGGTCCGGCCGAAGAATCGACGTCCCGCTGATGCGGGCGTACCAATCCATGCTGACCTTCTGCGCCGAGTTCGACACCACCTGGGATTTCATGGATGAAGAGGGCGTCCGCAATCTGCTGCTTTACGTGGGGCCGGTCGCGCCACCGGCACTCTACCGGGACGAAAGTCAAGTTCCGATCAACGGAATCTACGGGAATACCGCCGAGCTTCGCAAGGCGGCCAAATATCTGAAAATACCCGATATCGTTCCGAACCTCGAAGGCATGGTGTTTTCCGAAACCCCGCCCGCGATGAGCGGCAAAGGCTCATCGCTGCGGGTGAGATTTCCCTCCGACACCGCGATCGCCGAATGGCGCTACAACCCTTCGGACGGGAAATACTACCGCTGGTCCGAAACCGACAAAAGCGGCATGGCGCCGCTCACCGACCGGCTGACCGGCCAGCAGCTTTCCGTTTCAAACCTGATCGTCGTCTACGTCAACTTCATCCAGCGCAACGGGGACCAGATATACGAGTTGGAACTGTTCGGCGAGGGGAAAGCGCTCTTTTTCCGGGACGGGATGGAGGAAAACGGAGGCTGGCGGCTTCCGAAAATCGACCGCCCGCTGCAATTCTTCGGGCCGGACGGACCGTTTGATTTAAAGCCAGGTGTGTCGTGGATCGTTCTGGTGGAAGATTCTTCGACCGAAAATCAGACCGGGGACGCCTGGGAGGTTAAATTCGGCCAGCCCACAATGGGAACGTAAGATGCTGAAAATGTAATTTCTCAACCCAATTATTTTAAAAAAAAGATGTACGCTGATTCCGTTGATTCGGAAGAATACGCGGATACCCCCTGGCCAAAAAAAATCATGTGATGATTATTTTCTCTCCGCGGACCTGTTCTTCCTGCCTGAGGGGGAAAAACATTTTCTAATATTCCAGAGTCTACGTTATCACCTTTGAATAACTCCGGCAGTTAAATCGTTCCCTTTCCCTGAAAACTTAGGTGGGAATTTCCAGCGACGAATCGCCGATCGGCGGGAAGGGGTTGCGGATCGCCGGCAGGTATAAATCGCGCACGTATTCCTTGAGCATCCGCCGGGTGTTGAAGGTCGGCGCGATGGTACGAATGGATTCCTTGATCCGCGCGATCCATTCCAATGGAATGTTGTCGGCCGAGCGGTTCTCGTAAAAGAGGGGAACAATTTCGTTTTCCAAGAGAGAGAAAAGTGATTCCGTATCCTGGGTGTCCTGTACCTCGGCCGTCTGGTCCTGGTTATCCTCCCCGATCGCCCAGCCGTTCCGTCCGTTAAATCCCTCGCGCCACCAACCATCGAGCACGGATAAGTTCAGCGCCCCATTCAAGGCGGCTTTTTGTCCGCTGGTGCCCGATGCTTCCAGCGGCCTCAGCGGCGTGTTGAGCCAGACGTCCACCCCTTGGACCAGATAGCGGGCCAGATCGAGATCGTAATCTTCCAGAAAGATAAACCGCCCGCCGGATTCAAACCGTTTGGCAAACTGATACACCTCCTGCAATAGACGCTTGGCCGGCTCGTCGGCCGGGTGCGCTTTCCCGGCAAAAATGATTTGCACCGGAAGGTTGGGGCGGTTCAGGAGCGCCAGCAGCCGCTCTGGCCGATGCAACAGCAGCCCGGCCCGTTTGTAGATGGTAAACCGGCGGGCAAATCCGATGGTCAGCATGTTCGGATCCAGCAGGACTCCGGCGTTGACCACCTGGATCGGATGGAGTTTTCCCGACAACCATTGCTTGCGGGAGCGGTCGCGGATGTGGGCGGCCAGGCGCCGCTTGAGATGGATGCGTGCCTCCCATAATTTCTCATCGGGAATGTCGGAAATACGATCCCAGACGGCTTGCTCGTCCATTCGCTCGCGCCAATCATCGCCCAGATATTTATCGAACAGGTATCCCATCCGGCGCGCGAGCCACGTTTCAGTGTGGATTCCGTTGGTGATATGGCGGATCGGCACCTTGTCTTCCGGGAGATCCGGCCAGAGGTGGTGGTACATTTTGCGCGATACCCGGCCGTGAATCTCGGAAACTCCGTTGGCATGGTTCGAAAGGTGCAGGGCCAGCACCGGCATGCTGAACGTTTCACCCCAGGGTTGGTGATGGCTCGCCAGGTTGAGGAACGCATCGCGTTCCAAGCCCAGTTGGGGCCAGTACTGCGAAAAGAATTTGTCCATCAGCCAAAGCGGGAATTCATCCGCCCCGGCCGGTACGGGGGTGTGCGTGGTAAAGATCGTCGATTGCTTGACGATATCCATCGCCTCCGGAAAGCTCCGGCCGGCGGCGACATACTCGCGGGCGCGCTCGAGGAGCGCGAACGCCGAATGCCCTTCATTGAGATGCCAGGCGGTGGGGTTGTACCCGAGCGCACGCAGCGCGCGCACGCCGCCGATCCCCAGGATGATCTCCTGCGATATTCTCTGCTCTAGTTCGGCGGTATACAAGCGCGCCGTAAGCTCGCGGTCCACAGGCGAGTTGCTCTCGACGTTGCTGTCCAGGAGGTAGAGCGGAACCCGCCCCACACGGACTTGCCATAATCTGGCGGAAAGGTCACGTCCCGGAAGGGAGACGCTGACGGTGAGCGGGTTGCCGTTGCGTCCCACCACCGGCCATACCGGAAGGTTGGCGAAGTCGAGGGGCTCGTAGAGCGCTTCCTGCCAGCCGTCTTCGGTGATGCTTTGGCGGAAGTAGCCGAGTGTATATAAAAAACCCAGCCCTACCAGTGGGATGCCTAAATCGCTGGCTTCCTTGATGTGGTCTCCGGCCAGCACCCCCAGACCACCCGCGTACCCTTGAATTGATTCGTGCAATCCATATTCGGTGGAAATGTAGGCGATCGGCCGGTTGAGGAGGTCGGGATTTTCCCGCTGGTACCAGGTTTTAGATGTGCTCAGGTAATGGTCGAAGAGCCCCATTACCCGGTCGTAGGTTTGCAGATAATCCACATTGGAAATTGCGGCGTTCAGTTGCGGGCGTTTGATCTGCCGAAGAAATTGGACCGGATTGTGATGGACTTCCTCCCACAAGGAGTAGTCGATCCGGCTGAACAGGCTTTGGGCTTCCGGGTGCCACGTCCAGCGCAGGTTGTAGGCCAGGTCCGGCAATCTGCCGATCCGTTTGGGCAGCGAGAGCTCCTTGGCGATGGGGGGTTCGATCGCGAGGAAATCTTCCAGCATTGAGCGTCTCCAGTCCTATTCCCGGGGGGAAATCCTTTTCCAAAGACTCGGGATAGGAGAATATATCACACGGGCGTGGATTCCGCAGCCCGGGCGGATCATCCGGAGGGGATTTGCTTGAGGGCTTTCCAAAGTGTGATGAGCGCCGTGTTGACCGAGACTTCGATGGCTATCTCCTGTGCGACAAGAAATCGTTGTCGAATTTGCTGCGCGGATTCGCCAATCAGCAGCACGCCCTCCGATCGAAATCCGTCGGCATCCTGCTGAAGCGTTACACCGACGGCGTGTGTAGCTTGCCGCTCGATGCGCCATTGCCCGACGACGGCGGGGAAATCCTCCCGTTCCCGGTCGGTCTCGGTCAGTACCAGACCGCCGCAAAAAAACTCAGAACCTTCCCTGCCTAGAACCCCGGCGAGCACGCCGCCCGTCCCGCATTCGACCGTTGCCAGGGTAGCCCCGGTGGGCAAGCAGCGCAATACCTGCCTGGCGAGTGTTTCCTCGTCGATTCCCAGGATATGGCCCTCCAGCGCGGATCGAATGTCCTTTTCCGCAGCAGCAATCGCGTCCCACGCACCGGCTTCGTCTGCTCCGCGGCCTGTGAGGCGTACGTCCGTCACCCCGGCGTGAGCCGCAAGCCCCGCTACGGGATTCTCCGCGCGCTCCCAGCGGCCGATCCGGTCGTCGATTTGCGATTCACCCAAGCCCACGACGTGGATCGTCCGCGTGCGGATCACCTCCCCGCCGCCGCGCCTCGCAAGAAGAGGAAGTACCTGCTCACGGATCATCGCCTTCATCTCTCCCGGAACACCGGGAACGGCGCAAAGAAGCGCTCGTCCGATTTCCATGGAGATTCCCGGCGCGGTTCCGTAAGGGTTAGGCAGCGCCTCGGCACCGGCGGGAAGAAAAGCCTGCTGGCGGTTGTTTTCCGAGAGGGGATGGCCCAACTTTGTAAACCGGGTCCGGATCGTCTCCCAAAGTTCGGGATGGAACTCTGGTTCAACTCCGGCTGCCCGGGCCACTGCCTCGCGGGTGGGATCGTCCACCGTGGGACCCAATCCGCCGGTGGTGATGACTGCATCCGCCCGGTTCGCGGCTTCGCGAACCGCCGCGGCGATTTGTTTAAGGTTATCACCCACCATGGTAACGCGTTGCACATCGAAGCCGGCTTCGCGAAGCATCCGGGCGATCGTTTGTGTATTCGTATCGACGATGGCTCCGGCGGTCAGTTCGCTTCCGATGACGATGAGCTCTATGATCATGGTTTTTATTCCTCGCATTCGATTATATTGCGCGAACGATGACTGGCCAAGGAGTTCGTTATACCCGTGTGTTTGTAGCCTGCCCTCGGGAGTTCTTCCCGGGGGGCGGGCATCCACGAAAGGCCTTGCGGTTCTGGATTCCCGCTAAGTACACGCGGGAATGACAACAGTCTTCGAGTTCGTCATGCTCGTGTGTTTGCAGCCCGCCTTCGGGAGTTCTTCCCGGGAGCGGGCACCCCGTAAAGGCCGCGCAGTTCTGGATTCCCGCCCCCGAGAAGAGCACTCGAGGGCAGGCCAAGTACACGCGGGAATGACATCAGTCAAAGCCGTTTGGAATTTCTCCTTCCCCAAATGAAAAAACGAAGGAGCGGCGGAAAGCCACTCCCTCAAATTGATTGTACGTTTGCGGATTCTGACCGTTGTCCCCGATTGCGCGGACGTTTACTTTTTTCCGCCGGCGGATTCAATAACCTGCTGCATTTGTTTCAGAGGAAGCACCGGTTGCTTGGGCATACGCCGGACGTATTCTTTGAGCTTCGACGCATGCAGCACGGGCAGGGGAGCGGTGTCGCATTCGACGCGGGTTTTCTCGTCGACGAACACCACAACCGGTTGGACTGGCGGCACATCGTCGGTTTGGAGTATCTTCCGCAGTTTTTTGGTCAGCGCGGCGGCTTCGGCATCGGCGTCCAGGACGGGATTGCCCAGCGCTTCGGTGCCAAAGAATTTTAGCAGCGATGAGACTCCAGTTTGGCGCCATTTCTTCCCGTCGTAAGTGATCAGCCCGCGCTCGTACTTTGCCAGAATGGCGACGATCCCGTTCGGAGTGAACAGGGCATGGTCCGCCCCGAGGCGGAAGTGGACGAGCGTGTAATGGTCGTCCAAGCCTTTGAGCAGCTCGTCCACCGCCTGGTCGGGGGGTGGGACCCGTCCCCAGTGGTTGCTGAACGACGTGCCGATGTTGACCAGAATGAAACCGGCGATCAGCGCGATGTAGGGAAGCTCCAG
Source organism: Anaerolineales bacterium (assembly GCA_050014155.1). Lineage (GTDB taxonomy): Bacteria > Chloroflexota > Anaerolineae > Anaerolineales > RBG-16-64-43 > FEN-1073. Next base: position 2,442 of record JBEKDW010000065.1, on the reverse strand, counting down.
CTGGTTGGGCAGGAAATAGGAAGCCGCGAATCCACCGACCAGGATGAGCATCCCGCCGATCTGGCTGTAATTGCCGATCCGTTGATTGCGGCGGATTAACTTCGGATTGGAGATTTTCTTCAACTTTCCTCCCATTTGCGAAGGACCAGGCAGGCGTTCTGACCGCCCAGGCCGAAAGAATTGGAAAGCGTGATGCCGATGTCGGAGGCCCGCTTCACATTCGGTACGTAATCCAGATCGCATTCCGGATCGGGGTTGTCGGAATTGATGGTCGGATGGATCATCCCGTGTTCCAGTGTGAGCGCGCAGACGACGGCTTCGACGGCGCCGGCTGCGCCCATTGGATGGCCGATCATTGATTTGGTGGAAGAGATGGGCACCTTGGTTGCGCGTGCGCCGAATACTTGTTTAATGGCGTTCGTTTCGGCCAGATCGTTGGCCGGCGTGGAGGTGCCGTGGGCGTTGATGTAATCCACCTCGTCCGGCGCGATCCCGGCGTCGGCCAGCGCCCAGCGTATGGCGCGGCATGCTCCGGCGCCGGTGGGGTCGGGCGCGGCGACGTGATACGCATCGGACGACGAGGATTGGCCCAGGATCTCGGCGTGGATCCGCGCGCCGCGCCTGCGCGCGCCTTCCAGGCTTTCCACTACCAGAATGGCGCAGGCTTCGGAGAAGATAAATCCCTCGCGGTTCTTCGTGAACGGCCGGGAGGCGCGCTGCGGATCGGCGTTGAAATTCAACGGCAAAGCGCGCATCGCGCAGAAGGAGCCGATCATGAAGTCCTTCACAACCGCTTCGACGCCGCCGGAGATCACTAGATCCGCGGATCCGCGCCGGATCAGTTCGGCGGCTTCCCCAATGGCCTGGGTGCCCGACGCGCAGGCGGTGACGACGGTGTTCAGCGGGCCCAGGGCGTGATATTTTTGGGAGAGGTGGTGGGCGGGCATGTTGGCGATCGCGGACGGCGGGAGAAAGGGGTTGATCCGGTCGAATCCCTGCGAGCGCAAAGTAATCACCCCTTCGTCGAATCGTTCCAGTCCGCCGACCGCCGTGCCGAGCACGACCGCCGAGCGTTCCGGATCCGGCAGGCCGGTCGAGAGGCCCGCGTCTTCGAAGGCTTCCTGGGCGGTTGCCAGGACAAACTGCGAGCAGCGCGCCATGCGGCGGGCTTCCTTTACATTAATATAGCGGGTGGGATCGAACCCCTTGACTTCGCCGGCGATCCGGCAAGGCAGGGCGGATGCATCGAATTGAGTGATCTTGTCCACGCCGGATTTACCGGCCAGCAATCCATCCCATAATTCGGCGGCGGTCAACCCCAACGGAGTGATCGCGCCCATCCCGGTAATAACCACGCGGGTTCGTTTGTCGCTCATTTCATCCTTTCCCCGCATTGGGATCACCGCCGAAACCGTGCCGCGCCACTTCTCTGCGGATGAGCTCCTGCATGCCCGCCCGGGCAGCCTGCGCTGCAACGCGTACGGCGCTCTGAACTGCCTGCGCGTCGGACCGGCCGTGGCCGATGAACACTAATCCATCCACTCCCAAAAGCGGCGCCGCGCCTTCCTCGCTTGGATTCATCAATTTGCGGACGTCGGCCATCGCCGGTTTGATCAGCAACCCCCCGAGTTGTACCCACGGAGGTGCGGATAGAATCTTCTCTTTGATCATGTCGGTGATCAGCTTGGCGACCGCTTCCGATGATTTCAGGAAGATGTTTCCGGAAAAGCCGTCGGTCACCACCACGTCGGCCTCTCCGGCGTAGACTTCCTTGGGTTCGACGTTGCCGATGAAGTTCAACCCGCCGGCCTGGAGCAGCGGCGTGGCTTCGCGGACGAGGAAATTTCCCTTGCCGGTCTCCTCGCCATTGGAAAGCAGCGCTACGCGCGGATGTTTTACGCCGCGAACCGATTCCGCGTACATGCTTCCCATGAGCGCGAACTCTACCAGATTCTGCGGGCGGATATCCGGGTTGATCCCGATATCCAGCACCACGCAAAACCCCTTGCGGGTGGGAAATACGGGAGCCAGCGCGGGGCGCTCGATGCCATTCAGCATCCCCAGCCGGAAGAAGGCGATGGCGGCGGCCGCCCCGGTGTTGCCCATCGTTACGAACGCGTCCGCTTTTCCGTCCTTGACCAGGTCAACCCCGATCGCCATGGATGTTTTCGGTTCCTTTTGTTTGGCTTTGAGCGCGAGCGCCAGCCCCTTTTCCTCCATGCTCAGCATTTCAGGCGCATGGATGAGTCGAATGGGTAGGTTGCCGGGTTTTTGATCCTCGAGAACCGGGCCGACGATTTTCTCGTCCCCGATCAGAATCACTTCATCGCCGTATGCGCGCGCCGCGGCGACGGCGCCTTCCACGTCCGGACGGGGGAAGTTGTCCGATCCCATGGCGTCAAGAGCGATCTTCATGCCAGCTTCCTTTCCTGAACGGAATGA
>JBEKDW010000064.1:0-9969 GCA_050014155.1 Anaerolineales bacterium | reverse complement strand
GGATTCCTTCCTCGCGGGCGAAGAGATGAATGGCTTCCCGCTCGAGCGTCCCCACTTTGCCGTATCCCCCGCCGAGAAACCGGTCGTCGATGAGGATCGATTCGGAAAGAAAAGATTCCGTTCCTCCGAACGTGCGTACGGTCTCAGCCAGCAACGCGGATATTTTTTCCCGTAGAAGCCTCGCTTCCAAATCGACGCTGACGCCGTAAACTTGTCCGGGGAATTGATATAGTTCCGCGCCGAGAATCAAACCTGTCTGCGTGCCGGCTGAAGACGAGGGAAAAATTATCCAATCCGGATTAACCTTCTGGCTCTTCAGCTCGAGCATGGCCAACGCGTAGGCGGCCGCGCCTAGAGGATTGGATCCACCGTAGGGGATCAAATAGGGATTCCTTTCCTCGGAGCGTTCGCGGTCAAAGGTTTCCTGCATTACCTGGTCGCGCGGTTTGTCGTCCGCCCAAACCAGTTCCGCGCCGACAAGCGAATCGATGAGCAAATTCCCCGTATCGGGCGGTTGGGGCCGCCCGGAAAGCACGAGGAGGCAGCGCAGGCCGAGCTTTGCCGCGGCGGCGGCCGTCTGGCGGCAGTGGTTCGATTGCGGCGCTCCGCTGGTGATCAGTGTATCGGCCTTGCGCTTGAGCGCATCGGCGCACAGCAGCTCAAGCTTGCGGGTCTTGTTGCCTCCCAGCGCGAGCCCGGTAAGATCGTCGCGTTTAATCCAGATGGAGCGCCCAAGGGTGCGGGAAAGCCGCGGAAGTTCCTGCACCGGCGTGGGTAGACTGGCGAGGGTCACGCGCGGAAGGTTTTCCAGGTTCATGAAAGCCCCCGGGTGGAGTTTGCCATCAGCCTTGTCCGCCGGCGGGAGAAAATGCGGGTCACGTCGAGCATCCGGGGCAGGAGCAGGTGGTAGACGCCGTAGAGAAGCGGCGCGGCCGGATAATCCCACGCACCGGCGTATCGGAGGACCTCGCCGCCAAATCCGGTTTTAAATTGGAAGACGCCCCACATCGGATCGCTCTCGACAAACGCATCCGGCGCGCCCCAGAAATCGTAATAGGCGTATCCGTGCGACCGCAGCCAGCGGATCGCCTCCCATTGCAATAGGTGATTTGGCATTTTCTCGCGGTGTAGAGCCCGCGACATTCCGTAAAAATACCATCCGCGGTCGGCGAAATGGAAGAGGATTAGTGCGGATACCGGCAATCCGTCAACCTCGGCAATCAGCGGTTGCGCCAATCCCGCCTGCAGCATCGCGCGCCACACATCGAGATAATATTTTTCCGAACGGATGACGAAACCGTCGCGGTCGGCCGTCTCGGCGTACATCCGGGCCAGCGCCGGCAAATCCTCTTCCGATCCCGGCCGCACCTCTACGCCCCGTTTCTGTGCCAGGCGGATGTTGTAACGCGTTTTCTGTTTCATGTTGGACAGGAGAACGTCCTCCTCCGGCCGGATATCCAGTAGGACCGTGTTCCGGAACTGAACTTGCTCCCCAGAGAACCGCCATTTTCGGTGGCGCAGCAGGTGGAGCGTTTCTTCTCCCTCAGGGTCGGATGGACACTCGCCGGAATCCAGAGCATAACGGCCGGTCACCAGGTCTGGATCGATTTTCAGCTGGACCGTGCGCTCTCTGCGGGCGGTGTTTTCCAAATCCGAGAGCACGGAATCGCGCACGGCGCCATCCCGCCAATCCAGCAGCGGACCTTTGGGGAGATAAAACACAGTCGCCGAAACCGGGCCGATGCGGATTGTTCGGCGCAGGATTTGCGCCGCGGCCGCGATTTCCGAATCCCCTCTTTCCCAAAACCGCCGTTCGACGCTCCAGCCGTACCGGGTTTTACATTCGCCCCACTCCCAACTCTGGAGGACGTGCGCTCCGGGCAGATGCGAGACGGCCTTGTCCCATTCCTCGCGCGTGGTGGCGATTCGGGATCTCATGTGGTATCCCTTTGGCGCCGGGCGATCCAAAACCGGTAGACCAGGTAGAGCGCGGGGTTATATACCCGATCCCACGTTCCGACGGACCGCCAGACCCGGCCCCCAAATCCGCGTTTAAAACGGTAGACGCCCCACAGACCATCCTCCCGCTTGGCGAATTGGGCTTCCAGTTCGTTCTCCTCGGCGTCGGGGATGCCCCATAGGTCATATTCGACGCAACCGCGATTGCGGGCCCAGCGCATGGCTTCCCATTGCAGAAGATATGGCGCCATTACCTCGCGGTGAAGATTGGAGGAAGCGCCGTACAGGTACCATGCGCGGTTCCCCCGGACAAATACCATCAAGCCCGAGATGTATTCGCCGCGATAGGATGCCAGCAGTAATTCGACGGTCTGGTGCGGGGTGAAGGCTGCATACGCGGCGCGGTAATACGCCTCCGAATGCACCGCAAAAGAATCCCGCAACCCGGTAGTATCCATCAACCGCGCGAATGCGGCGATGTCTTCGGAGGAAGTGACGGCCACCTCGTGCCGGGCGGCGAGCCGAATGTTGTAACGCGTCTTCGGTTTCATTTTTGCCAGCACCTCGTCCTCGGATCCCCGCAGGTCCACCAGAATCGTTCGGGGAGGCTGGATGGTGTGTGCTCCGGGTCGAAAACCATGCCGCCGCAGCACCTCCCTCGCGGGGTCGCCATCGGCCCAATCCGGTTCGATGGAAAGGAAAGCCGCCCGCCGCGACCGGCACACGCGGTCGATTGCGGGAAGCAGATCGGCCAACGCGCCGTCGGTTGAGGGAACGGGTCCGCGGGGAAGATACCCGACGGAGAATCCGAAGGGCAGGGGACGGAAGAGCAGAAGGGTTCCGGCCTTTTCCGATTGCAGACACTCCGCCTGCCAGCCGAAAGCCGATTTCAACCGGCCCCAGGAGGCGGTTTGCAGCAGATGGGAATCGGGGCAGCAGGATGCGAGGTGCGTTTCCCAATCGTTCAAAGAAAGCATGCGGAAGATTATATCAACGGTGGCAGAGGGGATCACACTTGGCGCGATCTGCTGCATGAAGGAACCGGTTCGTGTGGGGAACCCGGCGGTTATCGTACCTGGTTGAAATTCACCAGGATTAAATTCCGGGTGCAATCGTTGTAGGTGTTGAGATAGACACGGGCGGAGATTTCCTTATGCGTACTGTCGAACACCTGGATCCAGAGGGCCTGGGTGCTTTCCATCGTCTGGGTGCCCAGGAGAAACTCGTATCCGGCCGGTCCGTATTGGGATGCGCTGCCAGACAGCTTCTCCGCCGAAACCGTTTGGCCAGCCCAAAAACCTTGCAGGTGAAGGATGAGGTTCTGGATTGGGATTCCCGCCAAGTCGAAGACCTGGCCGGCGACGCCCTCCCAATTGCATCCATAGAACCCCTGGATGGCCATCACTCCGGTCGATTGCAGTTCGAAAGGATACTCCGGCGGTTTTTCGTTGACGATCGCAGGCAGGAAAACGGAGTTGGTTCCCGGCGTGTTCGCCGCTTTCGGGGCTGGCGAATTTTCCGCGGTGGCGGATTCCGGCGGCGGATAGACGCCCAGGGCTTCGACGGTGGGAGTCGCCGGGGAAGCCGTAGCGATGACGGGCGATTCTACGACCTGGACGGAACCGCCGCCTACGGGAAGGGAGGACATTTCGGATGTTCCCGTTGTGGTGGAGGATGCCTTGGAACAGCCCGTGAGAATCGCCGCGCCGAGCATGCATGCGACGGCGATCCGTTGCGGCATCATTATGGGGTAATCGCCCTTAGGATTGATTAATTTCCCTCTTCGGATCATAGATCCTCTTTCCATCAAGGACTCACTTCCACGAAATTGATCTGCACCAAGTTGCGATCACAACCTTCGTAGGTATTAAACACTATTTTGTCCGAAAGCGGAACCTTATTGGCGTCCAATACTTGGATCCAAAGGGAATTAAGGGAGAGCGTCGGTTTGTCCGCCAGGCGGAATTCAAATTCGCCTCCCCCGGTTGTATGGATGGGACCTGTGACCACCTCCATCTTCACCGTTTGGTCCAAGAATTTTCCGCCGACATCGACAAAGAGATTATTAAGCGGGGAATGGGACGCATCGTATACAACCCCCGCGACGCCCAACCAGTCGCAACCCTTCGGGCTGGGTTGGTAGGTCGGAGAACCGGCTTCTATGACAAATGGGAAGGACACGCCTTCGGTCGCGCCGGGATTATTATATTCCGTCGGTGTGCGCGTGGCCGTGACGAGCTCCGGAGTATTTGTCTGCGTGGGAGTTTCAGTCGGCGTCCAAGTTGGAGGCAATTCGTACAACGGCGTGAGAGTGGCCGTGGGAGGAATGTATGCGGGCACCGCCGTGCGTGGCGGTAAAGGATTGAACAGGGAATTGGGCGACGCAAAAATCGCCAATGATATTCCCGGACAAAGGCAGGTTAAAATCAAAAAGAAGACCGCAAGGATATTAAACACAATCGGCCGGAGCCGCCGGCTGGCAGAGGAATCTTCCATGGAATATTCGCTGCTCATTAAGCGCATCTCCTGATGGAAACGGGCAACCGTCCCCGTTCCAATCTATCCATTTTCGGGCGATTCACGCAATTCCCCAAAAGTCAGGCCAACCTCCCGGCAAACCCTCCGACTCGACTGATGCCTCTATTATATGAAAATTTCTATAGTTGCTTTCTGCATTTGTTGTGCCAGCCATTGCTCGACAGCCTGTCGGCGTAGAATCTCGAGCGCAGACGGGGAGAGCGCCCGCGCACTCTCCCGCTCGAGCGTCTGGACGATGTGATATCCCAACCGGCTTTTTACTACCTGACTGGTTTGACCCGGTTGAAGGGAGAAAGCCGCCGCTTCCACTTCCGAGATCGTCAGGACGCCCCGTGGGAACCAACCGAGATCGCCGCCGCTTTCGCGCGTGCTGTAATCCTGGGAATAGGTCGAAACCAACTTGGCAAAATCGGCGCCGCTGGTGACCTGGGAGAGCAAGGCGTTTGCCAGGTCGACGTTTCCTACTAAGATGTGGCGGGCGTGAACCTGCTCGGCGGTTATGGAAACCTGAGATGCCACCCCATCCGTAGCTACTTGGACCAAAAGCTGCCGCCGGATGGACTCCCGGAATTCCTCTAGGGTGTAGTAGTTATCGTTCAGCCAGGCCTTGAACCCCGTTTCCCCACCCCTTGCCTGGCGGCAGGATTCCACCAAAGTATCCACTTGATCGTCAAGGACGGACCGACCGGAGGCAACTGCAGCCTGGGCGGCGACGTGTTCCTCGATCATGGAATTAAGAACGCTATGTCGGTAATCCCCCAGGTTCGCAAGATCCGTGCCCAATAGCTGTTGCGCCTTTTCGTACCGGGAAAGCTCGTGCGCGAATTCCTCCAAAGTAATACTCTCGCCGTTAACCTTGGCGGCCAGCGGTTCGGGTGTGGCAGTTGGGGTTGCCGTAATGGTGGGGGTTTCCGTCGGCTTGCCGGAAATCCCGCCTGACAAACCGGTCCACGAACAGGCCGCCAGGATAGCGATTGCACAAAAAGCGAAGAAGCGGGCTAATTTCATCGTTGAACGTCCGTATCCTGAACAGAGTAAAAAAAGAGTGAATCTACTCCGATTATACTTTACCGTCGCGGTAGGCTTGGGCTAAAATGGATGTATCGACGGATATGGCTGAAGATACGATGTTCTCCGAAGCGGTTTCGGCTGTCCACGCCGGGGAAGTGATGCGCGCGCGTGATTTACTTTCCCGCCTGTTGCGCGCGGATTCCTCGAACGCCGATTATTGGCTCTGGATGAGCGCCGTGGTCGACAGCGAACGGGAAAGCGTTTTTTGCCTCCGCTCGATTACCAAAATGCATCCCAATCATCCGCTCGCCAAACTGGGCTTAAGCGTCATGGGGCAAGTCTCCCTGACGAACGGCCGGGAAGGCACGATCAAGCAGCAGCGGTCGATTCCCATGCCGCACCAGTCCGCCGGCCGGATCAACTCGATCGGGGAGTGGTGGAAAGTCCACCGGAACAGAGAAAATGCGGCCATGGCTATTTTGGGATTTGCCGCCGTGACCGTGATCCTGGCGATCGTGATCCTTCAGGTGCGGATCTCCGCCATACAAATGCCGTTCCTTAGCGCCGGCCACACCGCCGTGGCGGTGGTTCCTTCGGTAACGATTACTTCCACGACGGAATCCGTAGCCCGGCCAGTCCCGACATTGCGCGAAACGGTAAATCCTTCCAATCAGATTCCCTTCTCGACGTTTGTAGGGGTTCTTCTCACCCCGACGTCGTGGTACGTCCTGACGCCGATGCCGCTGAACAACGCTTTCGGCCAGGCCGTCCAGGCCTATAACGAGGGACGGTATGACGACGCGCTGAACGACCTCAGGCAGGTGCTGTCTGTCGATCCAAGATCCGCGCAGGCGCACTACCTTTCCGCCGAGGTCTATCGCAAGCAATGGAAAATGAAGGAAGCGCTGGACGAATACGAACTGGCAATCTCCCTGGATGCAAATTACGCGCCGGCGTATTTCGGGCGGGCAATGTGGAGCAAGCAAAACAACCCGGACAACGACTATGTCAAGGATCTGACCTTAGCGCTGGAGCACGACCCGAATTTTATCGACGCATACGTCGAACGCGCCGAATGGTACAGCGATCGCGGAGATTGGGAAACAGCGCGGCAGGATCTGGAACGGGCCGAACAGATCGCCCCAGACAACGCCTTGGTACTCATCCGGCTGGGACGCGCCCAGATCCAGACCAACCAGGCGGACAAGGCGCTGGATAACATCATTCGTGCGCAAATCATCGATCCAACCGTTCTGGAGGGTTACCTGGCGCTGGGGGAGGCATATGATGAGCTGAAGTTGTATTCGCAGGCTGTCTCTCCGCTGGTGGTGTATACAACGTACGGCCCGGAGGAGATTACCGGGTGGCTGCGATTGGGTGAAGCCTACCGGGGTATCGCCCAATATTTGGAAGCGGTGACGGATTGCTCTCATGCGGTCGATTTGGACGTCAATTCCGTCGACGCCAGGCTCTGCCGGGGATTGGCTTACCGCCTGACCGGGCAATTCGGTGCGGCGGTGGACGATTTAAAAATCGCGGCGGATAAAACTCCCAACTGGTATGTCTCCCAATTCCCCTACGGTTGCGCCCTTCTGGAAGCCGGCCAGCCGGCTCTGGCGGTCGCTATACTGGGAAACGCGGTCAAACTGGCCAGCACGGTTGACGAAGAAGCGGATGCCATGGGATGGCAAGCCCTGGCCTATGAAGCCAATAACAGCCTCGATTCGGCCATGGTCGTCTGGAATAAATTGATGAACCTGGAAGGCGCATCGGATTACTGGAAGACGACCGCGTACGTTCATCTGAATGGCGCCACTCCTACGCCGGGACCGAGCCCCACTCCAGAGAAAACTCCCGCGCCGGGCTCAAGCGCAACCCCGGGAAGCACTCCCACTTCCACGGCCACTCCGAAACCATAGGCCCGATTTCTATTGCGAATTTTGACTTTTAGAAGGCGCGCATGGTACAATCCGCGCGCTTGGCGAGGGAAGCCCGCGACGTCGAGGAGGGATGGCCGAGTGGTCTAAGGCGGCTGTCTTGAGAACAGCTGTGGGGGCAACCTCACCGGGGGTTCGAATCCCTCTCCCTCCGCCAGAACCTGGGGAGGTGCCGGAGTTGGTCGATCGGGGGCGCCTGCTAAGCGCTTGTAGGGCCTTTAAAGCTCTACCCAGGGTTCGAATCCCTGCCTCCCCGCCTGGTCGGCGATAGATTACATCCCGGCCGTTAAAAAATGTACGCCCTCGTAGCTCAGTTTGGATAGAGCACTTGCTTGCGGAGCAAGGGGTCGCGTGTTCGAGTCACGCCGGGGGCGCCTGCCAGCAGGCCAACGGGCCGCCAAATGGAATGCCGCGAAGAGCGGCATTTTTCTTTAATCCTCGAGGCGTTTTTCCATCGCATCGTCGTGTGCTAGAATCCTTCCGGATCGCGACGTCTGATGCAACCTCAGCCTGAATGGGAGAAAAAGTGAATTTTTCCAAAATTTGTGTTCTGGGATTGGGGTATATCGGGTTGCCCACGGCGAGCACGTTCGCGCAGTGCGGAATGGACGTGGTCGGCGTGGATACGAATCCCAGGGTTGTGGAAAGCTTGCAAAAGCGCATCCTGCACATCAAGGAACCGGGATTGGACGCGGTCGTCCAGGCGGCTTTTCAATCCGGCAAACTGACCGTGGTCTCGAAGCCGGTCGAAGCCGAAGCCTTTATCATCGCGGTTCCGACGCCGATTCATCATGACAAGACGGCGGATCTTACATTCGTACGGTCAGCCGCCGAATCCATCCTTCCCGTATTGCGGCGCGGCAATCTGGTCGTCTTGGAATCCACATCTCCGCCGCGCACGACCCGGGATATCGTCCGGCCCATCCTCGAACAGTCCGGGTTGCGTGCCGGAAAGGATTTCCTGCTGGCGTATTCGCCGGAGCGGGTGCTCCCCGGTCAGATCATCCGGGAACTCACCGAGAATGCGAGGGTCATCGGCGGCATCGACCGGGCTTCCGCTGAAGCCGGACGGGATCTGTACCGCGCATTTGCGCGCGGGGAAATCGTGCTCACCGACGCCACGACGGCCGAAACCGTCAAGCTGATGGAAAATACCTTCCGAGATGTAAACATCAGCCTGGCCAACGAGTTGTTGCGCCTGGCCGAGGATTTCGGGATCGACATCTGGGAGGCGATTTCAATCGCCAATCTCCATCCGCGGGTGAAGATCATGCAGCCCGGTCCGGGAGTCGGAGGACATTGCATCAGCGTCGATCCATGGTTTCTGGTGGAGGCGGCGCCGAACCTGACCCCCCTGATCCGGACCGCCCGCGAGGTCAATGATTCCCAACCGGAGTATGTGGTGCGCCGCGTGGAGTCGATTCTAGGGAACCTCGCCGGGCGGAAGATCGCCGTGCTGGGACTGACCTACAAACCCGACGTGGATGATGTCCGTGAAAGCCCGTCGGTGGAGATCGTCCGATTATTATCCGCACGCGGAGCGGACGTGGCGACCTGCGATCCGCTCGCTCCGGAAGTGGATCATCCGGGCCGGCGCGCCCGATCCGTGGAGGAAGCCGTCGGCGGCGCCGACGCGTTGATCCTCCTGGTTGGGCACCAACCGTATCGCGCGCTGGCGCCTGAGAGTCTGCGTCCACTCATGAAGCAACCCGTTTCCATCGATTGCCAGCATGCCTGGGATCGAACCCGGTGGGAGGCCTGCGGGTTCCAATTCCATCAGTTGGGAGATGGCCGCGAACCTTCTCTTCCCGCGCCCAGACAATGACCCTCAAGAAAATTCTGTTTATTATCGGCACCCGGCCCGAGGCGATCAAAATGGCGCCCGTCATTCGAATCCTCGCCGGGCGCGGAAAAATTTTCCTCTCCCGGGTTTGTGTCACCGCCCAGCACCGGGAAATGCTCGATCAAGTGCTACACCTGTTCGACATCCGGCCGGATTACGACCTCAATCTGATGCGGGAAAATCAAACCCTCGCCCAGATTACCGCCGCGGTATTCAACGGATTGGACGAGGTTGTCCGTCGGGAGGCGCCCGACTGGTTGTTGGTCCAGGGCGATACTACGACGGTTCTGGCCGCATCGCTGGTGGCGTTTTACCACCGTGTCCGGGTCGGCCATGTGGAAGCGGGCTTGCGCAGCCATGAAAAATACCAGCCGTACCCGGAGGAAATCAACCGGCGGGTTGCCAGCGTCGTGGCCGATCTTCATTTTGCTCCGACCGAAACAGCCAGGGACAATCTTCTGAAAGAGGGCGTGCCCGGGGAATCAATCCACGTAACCGGGAACACCGTGATTGACGCGTTGCAGTATGCGGCTGCTCTACCGTTCGACTTTCTAAAAAGTCCGTTGGCGCACCTGCCGACCGATAAACGGTGGGTCCTGGTCACCGCCCACCGGCGGGAAAATTTCGGGGCACCCCTGGAACGGATTTGCGCCGCGCTGGAGATTCTAGCCCGGCGCTACG
>JBEKDW010000063.1:0-10162 GCA_050014155.1 Anaerolineales bacterium | reverse complement strand
GATGTCAAAAGGTCCCGGTAAATTTTTTCACGGGCCTGCTCTTCTGTCTGTCCTTCAACCATCAGCCCGGCTATTTTCCGCCAATATATTGTCTGTAGTTGCTTGAAACGAGACTTTAGTTCCTGCCGCAGGATTGCTTGGCGTTCCTCTTCGGAGAACACATCCGGTTTAACCCGCCCTTCACGCTCTTGTTTTACCGCGGAAGCAAGAACGTCGTGAAATAATTCCATCTTTTGATTCCATTCTTTAATATTGGCATCTTCGTCCTCGCGGTACTTCATGTTTTCTTGCATCCAGCGCCGAAAGGAATAAAAAACATCTTCATATTTTCCACCGTGTTTGGTTAGGTGGTCCGAAATAAGTAAAGCTAATTCGAGCGCTAAATGTCGTTTATGGTCTGCTTCTGCATGGGCGGGGGATAGTATTTTCCTGGCCATTAGTCTCCGCAGTCCATGTGATTGGGACAATATTGATTCCAATCGTTCCTTTGAATAACCCCAGGCACTGGTGAACATCTCCAGGTTATTTTTCCGGTCAGGATTTGTTTTATGGAATAAACTCTTAGCGTAGATATACTTGCGCTCAAATTTCGGGTCGTCGTTCCATTGCAAATGGTACCTGCGGACTGTGTCGATAGGGAGGTCTACAATTTTTGCGATTTCTTGATTAGGTGCTTTTTCCGCGAACAATTCAAAACACCAGCTGCGCGCTGACCGCCCCCCTGAATCCAACTTTACGGGGAATTTTCTTCTTTTCTTCCGTTTGAAAAACCTGAATTCAGGCATCTGAAACTCTATTCTTTAAGAGAGTAAAGGTTCAATTTCTTCAAACCACAGCCCGGCAAAAACCGTCCATCTTTCAACAAAATAATGCTGCACTTCGATCCGGCAAGCAGCCTCTTCTTACTTCACACCAAAAAACAGGTGCCGGATGGTTTAATCCTGTAGGGAGTTCCGTTGCGCGGGAAACACAGGCTTACGAAAATAACCGAAGGATTCGATCCGGGATTTCCGGTGCGCTGATCAGAATATCCATCAGGGTGAATGCAACAATCAATCCGCCCGAGAGCAGGATCGAACGCCGGGAAATTTCACCTTCCCGGTAGCGGAAAGCTGCCAGTGCCCCCAGGACGGCCAGGAAGGGATACATGGGATATCGCAGGCGGCTAGTGACGACGATCGGGATGACCGCGGCGGGCACCGTCAGCGCCAGCAGGGCAAGGATTCTGGCCGGTGCGGGTCCCGTTCGCAGGGCGGAATAGATTCCCGGGATGCCCATCAACAACAGGAGGAAAAAAAATCCCGCCGAGAGGAAAAACGTAATCCCGCGCGCGATGCCCGACAAATGGAACCACCAGGCCGAAGTTCGAATGACGCTGAAAAATTTTACGGTTTTAATCGCCTGAAGTCTCAAGAACCCGAGCGGATCTCCGAGCATATACTTCACATACTGTTCCGTACCGTAATGATCCGCCTGGAGGAAGCCGTACTGATCCTTATAGTCCGAGACCACCTTGGCCGGTATTTCCTCTCCGTTGGCTTCGGGATTGTTGCCCACCCAGAGGTCGTACCCTCCGGCGGCCGTCAGCGGGACGAAGCGCCCGTAGACCGAAAAATTCCTCCAAGCCCAGGGCCCGATGAAAACCAATTGGATGACGAGAACACCAAGCACCCACAGCGGTTTTTTCTTGATCACCAGTAGGACGAGAAAAACCGCCAGAGGGAGCAGGGCAATCGGCCGGACGAGAATGGCGCACGCCAGCACGGTGGCCGTGGCCAGAGCCGCCCGGGCCGAGGGCTTGACGGCAAACGCCGCCATCCCGATCGCGGTCAGCAGCAAAAGCGTCAGATATAGCGTTTCCGTAAAGAGCATGGCCGCCATCAGGATCAGATCGGGATTCAATCCGTAGAACGCCGCGGCGACCATGGAAAAGAAAAATTGCCGGTGGGATTCCGGAATCACCCGCCGAGCAAGGAGAAAAACAAGAAACGCGTTCAGGGCGTGCAACACGGCCTGCAGGATCCACACCGGCTCCAAATGGCGGCCAAAAACTCCGTAGACACCCGCGAGGAGATATTCGTAACCCGGCCCGACGGTGCCAATCGCCGGATCGCCGGAGAGCGGACCGGAATCCAAAAGCCGGAATCCTTTTCCGCTGACGAGATTCCACGCGATGGTGTCGTACCATCGGGCGTCCACCGTTGGCTGGATGCGGAATCCGAACGAATAGGCCATGGAGCAGGCGAACACGGCTGTCAACAATACCGCAAGCAGGATGGCGTTTTTCCGTTTATCTATCGGCATATGGAGGGAATGCTCCTCCCGGAACAACAATCCATTCGGCGGGGAAACGCCGCGAAGAATATTCGCAAATTATAGTCTGAAACCTCCGGAAAAATGAGATCAGGAAATCAATAAAAAGAATGCCCACCGAAGCGCCGAATTCCCGGACTTAATTCTACCGCCAACCAGAGCAACTCAATCGAAACAGGGATCGTAATCGATCACCGGCAAAAGAATGCGGGAAGGATAAAAGAACGCCCGCCGCCGATTTTCATGCTCGGCTGCGGGCGCCCGTCGATGGATCCGCGCTGCCCATCGAGAGGATCAGGCCTTTTTCAATTCGTCACTGAAGATCGCTGAGAGCACCACATTGACCACAGCAATGATCAGTGCTCCCAGGAAGGCGGCGATGAAATCCGCCTGGAAGCCAAAACCGAAGAGATTGCCGATCTGTCCGGTGAGCCAGAAGAGAAAGGTGTTGATGAGGAGCGTAAACAGGCCGAGAGTGATCAGGATGAATGGGCAGGTGAGAAATTTCAGGACCGGCCCCACAAGCGTATTGACCAATCCGAAGATCAGCGCCAGGACCACGATTGCCACCCAATTGGTGGATTGCACTACGAGTCCCTGCCCCGGCCGAAGGGCACCATAGATTTCCGGCACCAGTCGGATGGCCGCATAGATGGCCACGGCGTTAATTCCTAGTCGAATTAAAAATCGGGTCATGGTCCACCTCCATTAATAGTATACCGCATCCATTGGAACGTACGGCGTTTTTGGAATCCCAATTGTTCCAGGACGGCCGCGGAAGATTCCGGCACGGTTTCCAGCAGGCAATTCACCTGGGGGACGGTGTCTTTCCAAGCTTCCTTCCATAGCGCGAGTTCCACGCTGCCGCCGGATCCCTCGGTCTGCATTAGGAATCCTTCCCAGCCGAAAAAGCGCTGGAAGGTGAAAAGCGTCGCTTCCACCCGCTCCCCGTGCCGGGCGAGGAAATGCTTTTCCGATTCACCGAGCAGCACCTGCTCCAGCCATCTTGCCACCGAAGGGCGGAATAATCCTGCGGTCAACGGCGTATTCCAGGCGAACCCCGCGGGGCTGATCCCTTTCCAGAAAGCGTATTCTTCGCGCCATTCCGACGCCCGCCGCGGCGTGATCCGATACGAAGGATCGCCGGAAGCCGCCGGGTCTACTCGCGTTGTGGGGCCGGGCATGCGGGTCCAATTAATGCGGCGGCCGATTTCCTCAAAGCCCAGCTCGCGGTACATGCGGACCGCCGTCTCATTTTCCACGTCCACCTGCAGATACACTTTCCGTCCCCCGCGGGAACGAATCTCATCCAACGCGAAACGAATCATGCCGCGCCCAAAACCGCGACGGCGGAAATCCGGATGGATGGCCACGTTGGAAATCAGCCACGCGCCGTTTTCCGGTTTGCGCAGGGTTAGCGTGGCGTTACCCACCACCCTGCCCTCATCCTCCCAGACCGAGGCGACGACCCATTCCTCCGAATTCACGCTTCCCAATAAAATCGATAGCTTCCAGAAAAGCTCCCCCCGTTGCGCGATCCAACGGACGTTGCGGAGAATGTGGCGCGAGGAATAATCCAGGGTGCCGGAAAAACACAGTTCCACCAATTCGGTTATTTGCGGCACATCGCGGGGAAATAACGCCCGGCGCGGGCCGGAAACTATTGCGGAGAGAATCGTGCTCGGGGAGGCGGGCGGCGCAGGGGAAGTCATTTCCGGAAGAATCCGTCCTCAGGATCCTTGGAAACGGATCAGGGTACCCATGGTGCGCAGAAGAATTTTTAAATCCAGGATCGGGGAACGATGGCGAATGTAATAGAGGTCGTATTCGAGCTTCAGCGCCGTGTCCTCGACCGTCCGGACGTATCCGTAGTTCACCTGCGACCATCCCGTCAGGCCCGGCTGAACCAGAAGGCGCGCGCGGTAAAAGGGAATCTGTTTTTCCAGCTGCGCGATCCACTCCGGTCGCTCGGGACGCGGCCCGATCAGGCTCATATCACCACGCAGGACGTTCCAAAACTGGGGGATCTCATCCAACCGGGTGCGGCGCATCCATTTGCCTACGCGTGTGACGCGCGGATCTTCCGGAGACGCCCAGCGTACCTCGCCGTTGGGTTCCGCGTTGCGCACCATCGTACGATACTTCCATACCCCGATCGGGTGTCCGCCCTTGCCCGAACGTTCCTGCTGGTAGAGGATCGGCCCCGGCGAATCCATGCGGATGATGACAGCAAGGATCGGAAAAAGGATCAACCCGATGGCCATCCCCATCAGCGAAATAAGAATATCCAGCAGGCGTTTCAAAGGGCTATAGAGATCATACAAGTTGACGCTGTCCAAAAAAGAGGTCAACAGCCAGTCGGCACTGAGGTATTCGATGGGCACGCGCCCCAAAAGGGATTCATACAACGCGGGCATGCGAATCACCTCCACCCCCATCTCCTGGCAATCCAGAATGGCCTGGAACAGTTCCGGACGGATTTTTCCGGTGATGGCCAGCACGAGAACCGAAATCCCCTGCCCGCAAACCACGTCCCGTAGGACCTGCCATCCGCCCAGAATCGGGATGTCGTTCAATTTCGTCCTACGTTTTTCGGGATCGTCGTCGACCAGCCCTTGGACGCGGAAATGCCCGGGTACGTCGCGGGTCAGCACGCGGATGATCCCCGTTCCCGCCCGTCCTGCGCCAATGATCAAGGTCGGGCGCTGCAACATGGGAAGCGTAAACAACCGGATGGCGAGCATCCTCCATCCGAATTCCAATCCGGTAAGAACGAGCAGATAAACCACGATCCCCGCGCGCGGCAAAGAACCGGGGGTGGCGAAGAAGTACAGCACAAGATACGGTACCAGGGAGATGGCGGTGGCCACCCCCAGCCCGAACAGCGTACGTTCGCGGGAAAAGGCCGCGTGGGGATCGTACAAATGGGAAATGAGGAAGAACCACAGCGGGCCCAGCCAAAGGAACGGGGTGATGGCATCTCGGGTCCGGAAGAATTTAATCGGATCGCTTAGCGTGTGATCCAGCCCCATCCAGAGGATCCAGGCAGCCCCCACCGCGAGGAGCACGCATAGCAAATCGCCCGCAAACAGCAGTGCCTGACGTTCGGAAACGGTCAATCCGGATCGCGGGATGGAGGGGGGATTTGCCATTGTCCCCGCCTACGCCGCCGGCCGGCTGCGGAAGTACGCGATGATCTCGTCCAAGGTTTGAGCCAGGGGAATCTTCGGCGACCATCCCGTGGCTTGTTGGATCTTATGGATATCCGGGACCCGCCGGCGCATATCTTCAAATCCCCCGTCGTATGCCTGATCGTAGGGGACCGCCCGGATTTCGGAGGAAGAACCCGTGCGGGCTTTGACCATGTCGGCCAAGGCGCGCATGCCGATTTCCTCCTGTGAGCCGATGTTGAACACCTGGCCCTCCGCGCCGGGATGTTCGAGCAGCAGGAGAATCGCCGCCACCACATCTCGCACGTTGCAGAAACACCGGGTTTGCTTGCCGTCGCCGTACACGGTGATCGGTTCGCCCGAAAGCGCCTGGCGCACAAAGCGGGGAATGACCATGCCGTATTGCCCGCTCTGGCGCGGGCCGATGGTATTAAAGAACCGGCCGATGACCACCGGAAGGCTTTTCGATCGGAAGTAGGCCAGGGCCAGGAATTCGTCGAGCGCTTTGGACGTGGCATAGGCCCAGCGGGTGATCGTGGTGGCGCCGAAAACCCCGTCGTCCTCCTCACGGAACGGGATTTTGTCGTTCTTGCCGTAAACTTCCGAGGTGGATGCCAGAAAAACCTTCTTGCGGTAGCGCCGCGCGACGCGCAGCACGGCCTCGGTTCCCATGACGTTGGTTTCGATCGTACGCACCGGATCGTTGACGATGAGCTGGACACCCACCGCCGCCGCCAAGTGCAGGATGCGATCGCACTCGCTTCCCAGCCGGTCCATGACCGTTTCGTTGGTGATCGTTTCCAGCGCGAAGCGGAACCCGGGCTTTTCCGCCAGGGGCGCGATATTTTCGAATCGGCCCGTCGACAAATCGTCGATGACCGTTACCTGGTCCCCGCGCGCAAGAAGCGCTTCGGCCAGGTGGCTGCCGATGAATCCGGCGCCGCCGGTAATGAGCGTATGCGTCATGATTTCTTTTCCTTTCGTCGGGCTCCCAGCAGGGTATCCTCCAGTACGCGGAGGAGAATCTTCGGGTCGTTCCACTGGTTTTCCGGAAGGGTGGACTCGCCGTGGAATTCCACTCCGGGCGCCAGGACCATTCGGCCGCGGAATTCGGAGAGCAACGCACGGACCCCCGAGGACCAACCCTGCCCGCGGCAGACGATGACCAGATGCGACTCGCGCAACAGCTTCAACAAACGCTCCGGATGCGAGCCATCGGTGACCTGCAACACGATGCCGCATAGGCGGAAAACCTCGTTCCACATTTCAGCTGGCCCGACGGCGTCGTCTGTTCCGGAGTCCAGCCACCGGGAAAACGCCTCCGGTGTCAGTGCCAACTCCCGCAGATAAGCGCGCAGGATCGACGGATCCGAGCGCGGTGAAGCCACCACCGCCAGTTGTGACGAGATCTCCCGCGCCGCACGGATCGCCGTCCGCGCTTGGTCGTCCTCCGCCAGGATGACCACCAACGGGTTGGTGGAAGGAATCGGACGCGCGCGTTCTAGGACCAACAATCCAACCATCCCCACCGCCAGTAGCGCGATGAATAGAATGGTCGCGATCTCAGGTGTGGATTGGGTCATGAAGACGGCCAGCATTCCCAGCGCGGCGGCGAGAATGTACATCGTGAGCACCGCCCGATTGATGCCCAATCCAAGCCGGGCCAACCGGTGCGAGGTGTGATCGGTTCCGCCTTGGGAAACCGACCTCCGGGAGAGCAGCCTTGAAAACGTGACCAGGGTGGTATCAAACACCGGAAGCCCGAGCACGACGATCGGAACCATCCAGGTAGATCCGAGCGGAAGCGCGAGCGGGGAATATTTAATTCCGATCACCGCCAGCAGAAATCCCAGGAGCAGCGAACCGGTGTCGCCCATGAAAATCATCGCGGGCGAAATATTATAGTAGAGGAACCCGAGTGAAGCACCCGTCACCGCGGCCGCGAGGCTCGCCACCAACCCCTGGCCGGCCGATGCGGCCAGAATGGTGAAGAAGAGTGCGGAAACCGCGGACGTTCCCGCCGCCAGACCGTCCATATTGTCCATCAGATTGATGGCGTTGCTGATTCCCACAAACCAGAACAGCGTGATCGCAAAGTTCACCAGCGGCCACGGGAATAGAAACACCCGCACGCCGGCGGCGGCCGCAATCAGCCCAGCCGCAATCTGGGCCAGAAGCTTCGCGCGAGGCGCGATTCCCCGCCGGTCATCCCACAATCCCACCAGCATGAGGAGCGTCGCGCCAACGGCGATCGCCGCCATCTGGGTCATATCGGAAGCGAGGTTCACCCGAAACAGGGCGATGAACAGGGCGACACACAATGCCAGATAGATCGCCAATCCCCCCAGGAGCGGCATCGGGTGGACATGCATCTTGTGGGGCTGGGGTTCGTCGACAAACCCCGTGCGGGTAGCCAGCCGTCCAACCAGCGGAGTGGCTATAAATGCGGCAAGAAACGCGAGGATGACGAGCGGCAGATATTGGCTCATGCGAAGTGCCGCCGCGCGCGCTCAGCGTTTTCTTTCCTGGTTGCTAAATGGCGGTAAAAATCGGCCATAGTGGAAATCATTTGTTCCTGTCCAAAGCGCTCCAAAACTTCCCGTCGGCCACGGATAATGACAGCCTCGATATGTTTATCCCGTTGTAGGGCTTCCAGCCAGGCGCGGCGGAGCGCCGGCGCGTCTCCGGGCGGCACGAGCCACCCCGTTTCCCCGTCCCGGATCACATCCGGCACGCCCCCCACCGCCGTCGCCACTACCGGCACACCCGCGGCCATGGCTTCGATGACCGCCACCGGGGTCCCTTCGTTGTCGGAGGTCAACGTGAGCAGGTCAAACGCCGCGTACACCGGCAGCATATCCTGCTTCCAGCCCAGGAAATGCACGCGGCTTGCGATTCCCATCTCGCGCGCAAGCTCCTGAAGCGATTCGTGCAATTCCCCATCCCCAACTATCGCAAAATGGGCCGGATTTCCCGAGTCTACCATGCTTCGCGCCGCCTCCAGAAATAGGCGGTGATTCTTGATGGACACCAAACGTCCCACAATTCCAATCAGGGGTTGATCCGGGCCGATTCCCAGCTCGGATCTCAGCTCCCCGCGACGTGACGAACAGTCCAGGAGCGGATCGAGATTCATACCCAGGGGAACCACGTCGATCTTCCCGGCCGGGGCGATTCCCATATCGACCAGATCGGCTTTCAGCGCCGGGCTGAGGGTGACGATTTTATCCGTGATGCGGGCAAGCATTCGTTCGAGCGATCGGAAGAAGAATTCAACCGGAGGGGAAAAATATCCGCGCAGCACATGGCCGTGGAAGGTGTGCACCACCACCGGCACGCCGGCGCAGCGGGCTGCCGTGCGGCCCACCGCGCCCGCCTTTGCCGTGTGGGTATGAACCACATCGGGTTTCCAATTTCGGAAAATGGCGCGCAGGCGGAGGAAGGCGAGCACGTCGGCCGGCCCGATCCGCGGTGAAAGTTGCGGGAGGATTTCCGGCTTCACCCCCATTTGCTCGGCCAGATAGTGCATCCCGGTTTCTCCCGGCCCTTCGCGCCCGGCGATCAGCCGGACCTCGAACTCGTCCCGCGGCAGGCCTGCCGCAAGTTCGATCACATGCGTAGCCGGTCCGCCGACATTCAAGCGCGCGATAACCAGGGCGATGCGTAACGGATGATCCGTATCTTTAATCATCGAATCCGATTTCCGATTGATTATAAACCAGCCTTCATATGGATAATCCCGAAATCCTCAAGGCCAATTCTATTCATTTCAAGAGATAGACAAGGGTTGATTATCGTCCAAAAGCAAGCGGCGCTGTGGCTTTCTCCACATGCGGATCCTGTAATTTTCAGTCGCAAAAGAGCCCTCCCAAGAATCGGCTCAAAGGAATCATGTCAAAAGACGGTGTTGCTATCGGATAATCCGGTCGCGCAGCGCGGCCATACGCGAAAATAGAGCGGTCGCCTTGAAGCGAAACGACCATGGGTTGGATACCCTTATCGAGATAAAAGCCTCCGTCTCATTGGCGAATTGTGCCTTGTAGGTTTCTTCACCCCGCATGAAATTAAACTCGTGGATCGCCGGATCGCTGAATGCCATCCTCATCGTTTCGAATAATAGGATCTTACTCGGCGAGTACTTGGCGAAACGCTCATTAAAGGCGGGCATGTAGTAATACCAAATTCCCTGATCTATCCAGTCGAGCTGATATGCCAAGACTTCCTTTCCTGCAGTCAACATGGACAGTCGGACAAGCCTCTTCTGCTCAAAATCCCGAATGACGGATTTCAGGAATCCCAGCTTCTCCGGGTAGATCCCAAATGCATCCTTCTGGCCGATTGCCTTGCGCCGCTGTCGGTACCAGGTCATCATGCTTTCAAGATGATCTTCGATTCCGGTCTCAAGGATTCGCGCTTGTATTTCACCGTAGTCTCGGGTCAGTTGATTCATCAAGTTACGCAAAGTATCCTGACGCCGATGTAAAAAACCTTTTTCGTAGTCCTCCCAATGGCCATCCGTATTGACTTTATAGAAGAATCGATCCTGAGACACTTTAGATGAAAAGCCGGAGCTCTTAAGCGCATGCACAAATTCGGGCCATCCCCTGGAGGATTGTGGGATCACATTCATTCGCAGCGATTCCCATTCCTGCCGATGCTGAACCAACCAATGGACAATC
>JBEKDW010000062.1:0-10415 GCA_050014155.1 Anaerolineales bacterium | reverse complement strand
AAGGGATAAAAAAAGGATCCCGGCAACAGGGATTGCACGCTCGAGGATGGACTCAGGGCAAGGAAATGTTAATCGGATCCGCGGGCCGCGCTGTGCGGGTTATCCCTGCTCCCCCGCGCCAGTTCCTCTTCGAGCATTTTTCGCACGGTTTGCGGATTGGCTCTTCCACCGGTGGTTTTCATCACCTGCCCGAGCAACCACTGGATCACCGAAGTTTTTCCCCCGCGGAAGGAAGCCACCTGGTCCGGATTTTCGACGAGCGTTTTCCGGACGGCGCTGCGCAAAGTGTCTTCGTCCGTAATCTGGCCCAAGGATCGTTCGGACACCAGCGCTTCGGCCGTTTTACCCGTGTCAATCATTTCAACCAGCAGCGATTTTCCCGTCGGTCCGTTAATCTTACCTTCGGAAACCATCCGGATCAGCGCGCCGAATTCCTCGGCCGGCAAAACCGGCGCTCCGCCCTGCCCCTCCAGGGTGAGGTTCCTCGTATTCAACAATCCGAACAGATCGCCGGTCAACCAGGCCGCCACCGTTCGTCCGGGGGCGCCGGAGGTTTTCATCGCGCGTTCGAAATATTCCGCGGTGGATTTTTCCGCGACGAGGATTTCCGCATCGTAGCGCCCCAGACTGAATTGGGAGACTAACCGATCGCACAGCGCATCCGGAAGTTCGGGGACGGTCCGGCGGACCTGCTCCAGCCACTGGGGGGAAACTTCTAGCGGCGGCAGGTCCGGCTCCGGGAAATACCGGTAATCGTGGGCCTCTTCCTTGCTGCGCTGGCTGTACGTGCGCCCTGCATTTTCATCCCATCCGAGAGTCTCCTGCCGGATCGCTTGTCCCTCGGAAAGCCGCGCGGCCTGCCGCTCGACTTCATATTCCATAGAACGCGTCAGGGCCCGGAATGAGTTCAGATTTTTAATCTCCACCCGAGTTCCCAATTCCGTCGCACCTTTCGGCCGAAGGGAGATGTTCGCCTCAAAGCGAATAACCCCTTTTTCCATGTCTCCGCTGTTTACCTCGAGGTACTGCAACAACCGGCGTAACGCGGTGGCATATGCTTTCACTTCCTCCACCGAATGCATATCCGGTTCGGAGACGATTTCCAGCAGCGGCACGCCGGCGCGGTTTAGATCCACCAGCGAACGGGCCGGCTTTTCTTCGTGGAAAAGCTTTCCGGTATCTTCCTCCAGATGCACCCGCCGGATGCGGACAACGCGCGCCTGCTCACCCGGCAGGATTTTCAGAACGCCTTCCGTGGCCAGCGGCAGTTCATACTGCGAGATCTGATATCCCTTGGGGAGATCCGGGTAAAAATAATTCTTGCGGGCAAACACGCTCACCGGGGCGACTTGGCATTCCAGCGCCAGCGCCACCCGCAAGCCGAGATCCACCGCCCGCCGGTTGATCACCGGCAAGCTTCCGGGCATTCCCAGACAGACCGGGCAGGTGTGCGTGTTCGGCTCGGCGACGGTGGAATCCACAACCGCGCATCCGCAAAACATCTTCGATTGGGTGCGAAGTTCCGCGTGAACTTCCAACCCGACGACCGGTTCCCATTCCATGGATTTACCGCCTCTACGTCCCCTGCCGCCGGAAATATCCCGTTTGGAATTTACCCATGCCGGCGCATGAACCGCTCCATATGCAACAGCGCCTGTTCGATCTTGTCATAGCCCGTCGCGTAGCACATGCGCACAAACCCCGCGCCGCTGGGGCCGAACGCCGATCCAGGAACCACCGCCACGCGTTCCTCAAGCAACAGCGATTCGGAAAATTGCTTGTCGTCCAGACCGCTTTTGGCCACCGACGGAAAAGCATAGAACGCGCCCTGCGGTTCGAAGCAATCCAATCCCAACGAGTTCAACCCGTGCACCAGCAGCTTCCGCCGACGGTCGTATTCGTGGACCATCTCTTTGACGTATCGCTCGCCGTGCAGGATCGCTTCCAGGCCGGCCGTCTGTGACATGGTCGGCGCGGACATGATCGTATATTGGTGAATTTTCCGCATCGCGCCCATCAGTTCTTTCGGCGCCGCGAGGAATCCCAACCGCCAGCCGGTCATCGCGTACCCTTTGGAGAATCCGTTCACCAGGACGGCCCGGTCGCGCATGCCCGGAAGGGAAGGCACGCAGACATGCTCGCGGTGGTAGACCAGGCGCCCATAAATCTCGTCGGAGATGACCAGCAGGTCGTGCGCATTTGCCACCTCCCCCAGGCGGAGAAGGTTTTCCCGCGACATCACCCCGCCGGTCGGGTTGTTGGGATATCCGATCAGAATCGCTTTTGTTTTCGGGGTAATGGCGCGCTCGATTTCTTCCGCCGTCACCTGAAAATTATTCTCTACGAATGTGGGAACCGTCACCGCGGTTCCCCCAGCGAAAAACACTTCCGGAACGTATGCGACAAAACTGGGTTCCGGGACGATGACCTCGTCACCCGGATCAAGGATTGCCGACAGCGCCAGATAGAGCGCTTCCGAGGCGCCCACGGTCACCAGCAGCTCGTCCTCTGGATCGTAGGAAACGTTATACAGATTGTCGAGAAGCCGCGAGATCGCCTCGCGTAATTCGATCGTTCCGGAATTGGAGGTGTAATGCGTATCCCCCTGGCGGAGGGAATTGATCCCCGCCCGCAGGATGGGATCCGGGGTGACAAAATCCGGTTCGCCGATTCCCAGGGAGATGACGTCCTTCATTGTCGCGGCAATATCGAAGAATCTCCGAATGCCGGATGGGGGAACTGATTGAATATGTTTGGCGATAAAATCCCGCATGATTGCCTCAGGAAATGGTCTCCCCTTGCCGATCAACCGAGCGGCTGGATGGTCCAACAATCCGCCGGAGACCGGTAGGCCAGGAGGAATTTTTCCCCCGTGTCGTCCAGAATCTCAAATTGTTTGCCGTCCACCGTTCTGTGCTCGGCGGCGATTAGGCGGACGGTCCGCCATTCTCCCTGCCAGAGAAATCTCCGCGGCTGCTCCGCGTATTCCACGCCCGAATAGCATTCCACGTTCTTTTCCAAGAACGTTCTCCCCAATCAACCCATGCGCATTTCGGAAGAATCCCCGACCAAGAAGGATCCAAACTTACCCAGCAGCCGGGCCTGACAACCGATCAGGGAATCCGAGATGACCATGTGGGAAATCTCGGCCTTTTCGTCGACGATCGTATCCCGTAGGATCGAATTTTCCACGCGGCATCCCGCCGCCAGGGAAACATACGGACCGATCACCGACCGCTCCACAATCGATTCCGGATCGATAAACACCGGGGGGATTATCACTACCCCCGCCGCCGCACAGTCGGCGGAATTTTCCCGGCCGTGCTCCAGCAGGTATCGGTTTGCGTGCAGCAGCGTTTCCGGCTTGCCGCAATCTTCCCACTGGGTCACTTCCTCCGCCCGCATCTGCAGCCCGTCCGCCAGCATCAGGTTGATCGCGTCGGCCAGATAATATTCCCCGCCCAAGGTCACCTTTTTTTCCATCTGCCGCATGATCGCCTTCACTAGGTCGGCGCCGGAAGGAAAGAAATACGATCCGACCACGACCAGGTTGTTTTCCGCATCGGCGGGCTTCTCCACCAGTTGTTGAACCCGTCCGTCCGCCCTTAGAACGGCCACTCCGAACCGCCGGGGATCGTTCACCCGTTTCACCCAGGCGATCGCCTCCTTTGATTTTTTTATCGACGCGGAAAAATCGACGTCGATCAAGGTATCCACGAACGAAACCAATATCGGGCCCTGTAAAAACTCCCTAGCCAGCCAGATCGCCTGGGATTGTCCCAACAGATCCTTCTGCTCCACATAGCGGGCATGCAGCGCGGGAAAAGTCCGGTGCACGTAATCCTGCACCTGCTCCCCGAGGAACCCCGTGACAAAAATCACTTCCTCTAATTCCCGGAGATTACAGAACATATCCAACACGTGCCCGAGAATCGCTTTTCCCGCAACCTGCACGAGCGGTTTGGGCTTGCTCCACGTGAGGGGCCGCAGGCGGGTGCCGAAACCGGCCATCGGTAAGACGACCTTCATAGGTTGGGTGCCTCCAAATGCCACCGGGTGACTTGCTGGAACGCCCATCCGACCTGTAATATTTTTTCCTCCCCCAGAAACGGACCACAAAGCTGCAACCCGACGGGCAATCCTTTCGAATCGCGCCCGCAGGGAACGGAAAGACCGGGGATTCCGGCCAGACTGGCCGGCAAGGTGAGCAAGTCCTCCATATACATGGACAGCGGGTCGTCCACTTTTTCTCCGAGCCGGAATGCCGTGGTGGGCGTGACCGGCGAGGCGATCACATCCACCGCTTGAAACGCCTTCTCGAATTCCGCCTTGATCAGTGTGCGGACTTTTTGCGCCTGTCCATAATACGCATCGTAATAACCAGCGGAAAGCGCATACGTACCCAGCATAATCCTGCGTTTAACCTCGGAGCCGAACCCCTTTCCCCGGGTCCGGTTATAGGTCTCCCATAATCCATCGCCTTCCTGCCGAACGCCAAACCGTACACCATCATATCGCGCCAGATTGGCGGATGCCTCTGCGGGAGCGATCAGATAATATACCGGCAGGGCGAATTCCGTATTGGGAAGCGAAATTTCCTGAAGCTGCGCACCCAAGGACTGTAGAACGCCAAAGGCTTCCCGCACCAACCGGTCGACGTCGGGTTGGATCCCTGGAAGAAAATATTCCTTCGGAATTCCGATTCGCACCCCGCGCAAATCCGGGCCGCCGAGCAGCGCCTTCCGGTAGGCCGGAACGGGAGAAGACATGGAAGTGGAATCACGCTCGTCGTGCCCGGCCATTATCTCCAATAAAAATGCCGCGTCTTCGACGGTCCGCGTAAGAGTTCCCACGCAATCGAGGGACGATCCGAAAGCCACTAATCCATAGCGGGAAACGCGTCCGTAAGAAGGCTTCAACCCGACGACGCCGCAATACGCCGCCGGTTGGCGGATGCTGCCCCCAGTATCCGATCCCAGGGCGGCGGGAATCATCCGCGCCGCTACGGCCGCCGCGCTTCCGCCGCTGGAACCTCCCGGAACGCGGGTGATATCCCAGGGATTGTGTGTGGGTCCGTATGCCGAATTCTCGGTGGATGAACCCATCGCAAATTCATCCGTATTGGTCTTTCCCATAATGAGAGCGCCGCTTTTTTGCAGCCTGTCGACGGGCGTCGCCGTATACGGCGGTCGAAAACCCTCCAGGATTCGGGATCCGGCGGTGCAGCGGAATCCCCGCACGCAGAGCACATCCTTCACCGCGATCGGGATTCCATTTAAAGCGCCCAGTCCGTTTCCGCTTTTCCGGGATACCGCCCATCGTTCATCGGCCATTGCAGCTTCGCGCAAGGCATTCTCCGCCTCCAACTGAAGAAAAGCGTGAAGGATTGGGTCCAATTTTTCCGCACGGCGCGCATAAGTCTCCGTCAGACTGCGGCTGCTCAACGCTCCTTCGCGAAGAGTGTCCGCAATTTGGCTCAGAGACAAATCCAGTGGATCCATGGCTGATTTCATCTACTCGAAAACAGGGGGGATTCGAAACATATTGCGCTCGCGTTCCACCGCATTGGCCAGCGCATCGTCGCAAAGCAGGGATTCTCCAATTTTATCGTCCCGCACAATAGACCGAAGGGGGAGGACCGTTGTTGTTGGGGAGATTAGCGATGTATCTACCCTGCGTAATCGGTCCGCATACTCCAAAATGCTTTCCAGCTGGCGCCGGTATTTGGCCAATTCCTGCTCCTCCAATTGAAGATGGGCAAGTAGGGCGATATGTTCAACTTCTATGGGCGTCAGTGGCATGGCGGGATTATACCTCACGGATTCTTTTCATCGCCTATTATCGTTATTTTCTTGCGGAGATCGAGGAAAACGATTTTTTGAACCCAAATTATTTTTCTATGAATTACTTTTTTTTAATATTCATTTTAGGAAATCTGAACCCCCCAATATGTGGCGTTTTAAAATATCCTACCGCCGCTATTGGCGTATTTTAAACGTTTTTGTTTTCATAAGAATATTTATCCACAGGGCTCTATTTTTTTCCCTGTTTAAGATTATAGTACCTTAAAGGTTTGTGGAAACTCGTTTAATTGGCGTTTCTCCGTTGCCATCCGAGTATAAGTTTGCTAGAATCCGTTCCAGTGTTCTTTCATTCGGGGCAGTGACCTGCCCCGTTGCTATCTCCAGTGATCGGCAAAAAAAATAACTATGGAGCTCAAGCATATGAACCCCGAACAAGCATGGCAAGCCGCGTTAGGGCAGTTGCAAATGGAAATGAACAAAGCAACATTTGATACCTGGGTTCGGGGCACGCGCTTTCTTTCCTTTGAAAACGGCACGTTTGTCATCGGGGTGGAGAATGGATATGCCCGGGACTGGCTGGAGGACCGACTTACCGGACTGGCGCGAAAAATTCTCACCGGTGTTTGGGGCCAGCCGGCGGAAGTGAAATTCGAAATCGGAAAATCCGATCTCCCCGACGAGGCGGATTCCTTCGACGACGAAGATGCTTTCTCGTCCGCCTCGCCGGAAGGGGCGGTGGTTGCATTGCCTCCGCGTCCCGCCGGGAACAATCTCAATCCACGTTACACCTTCTCCTCCTTCGTCGTCGGAAACAGCAACCGTCTGGCCCATGCGGCGAGTCTGGCGGTCGCGGATAATCCCGCCCAGGCGTACAACCCGCTCTTCCTCTACGGCGGTGTAGGGTTGGGGAAGACTCATCTGCTTCACGCCATGGGCAACCTGTGTCTCGAACATGGATTGATGGTGCTCTACGTCACTTCCGAGGATTTCACCAACGATCTGATCAACTCCATCCGCTCGCGCACGACCGAGGCGTTTCGGGAAAAATACCGCCGCATCGACGTTCTGTTGATTGACGATATCCAATTTATCGCCGGAAAAGAATCCACCCAGGAGGAGTTTTTCCACACCTTCAACGCCCTGCATGGGCAAAACCGCCAGCTCGTACTTTCCTCCGATCGTCCGCCCAAGGCGATGGTCACCCTGGAAGAACGATTGCGCTCCCGTTTCGAATGGGGCCTGACGGCGGATATCCAACCGCCGGATATTGAAACGCGGGTGGCCATCCTCCGCTCCAAGGCGGAACGCGCCGGCCGCACCATGCCCCCGGAGTTGCTGGAAATCATCGCCCGCCGGGTGCAGAGTAATATTCGCGAATTGGAAGGCGCGCTCATCCGCGTTCTGGCGCTTTCGGATCTCAGCGGGGTGCCGATTGGACTGGAACTAGTCGAATCGGCCCTGGCCGACATGCTCCCCAAGAATCGGCGTATCGCTCCTGCGACGATCATCGAAGCTGTAGCTACGCAATTCGACATTGGTAGGGATAAACTGCTCGGAAGAGAGCGCACCAGGGACGTGGTGTTGCCCCGTCAAATCGCCATGTATCTCATTCGTGAGGAGACCAACGCTTCGCTTCCCGAAATCGGCAATGCCTTGGGCGGACGCGATCACACCACTATTATGTATGGCATCGACAAAATCAACGAGTTGATGGAAAAAGACGATAATCTACGCAGGCAGATCATGGCGATCCGCCAACAACTTTATCAACCATCGATGAGCGCACCTGTTTAATAAGGAACAACCCTATTTACCGTTTCGCTTCACTCAGTATATTCTCCACAATGAGCTCTCTGTTCGGTGGATATCTGGTAATTTTTTGTGGACAACCATCGGATGAACCCCTAACTCATCATTATTCAATGCTCTGTTTTATTGGATTCCACCAAGAACAATTGTGCTGCTTGTGGATGCTTTGTTGACAGTCGCATGTGGATAAATGCCACTATTCTGTGGATAAACAGGCTGTTTTGGGGAGAGCAGCCAAGTACTATCGTATACCTATTAAAAATACCTATAAAAAACACCTAATATCGCCCCACGCCAAGAACGTGCGTTCTATGCAAAAAACAGCCTTTTTTATGGGTTGGGTTATCCACATTATCTCCCGCCATAATCCCCGTCTCCCCCCGATCCTTTTGCTTCTCTTTTACTCGCTTTCCAGCGCTCCTTGCTTCTGTCCACAACAACTACGACGACTATTATTATTAAATCATTGAATGGGTAGGTTATTGTGGAATGAGATTCGGAAATGCGCTCGCCGCTCTCGAAACCCACGGAGCGAGGATTTGCGGGAAGATGCCGAGCAGAAAGAAGGAAATGATCGAAACAAGCAATAAAGCACGAAAGAGCCTTCCCCCTTCCCGGGAAATGGAAATGGCGAGGGGGACTTGCATCATGGGACGCGCGAAACGGTACAGGGCAATAATCCCAGCGACCATCGAAAATAATATTGCCAACTGTGGAAAAACAGCCGGCGAACCGGACGAACCCGGGTCCGACACGGAGCGAAGGACCGCCCAAAAGGCCGGGAAGGAGAACAGCCCGGGAACGCCGACAAGAGAAAGCCCAGAGAGCAACGCCGCGGAAAAAGCGACGGGGTTGGAGAACGCGCGACCGCGCAAATCCGCAATATGGTCGCTCGCCTGCTTTGGGCGCAGCGTGTGAAAAGAAACCCCCCAGACAAGCAGAGAAAGACCACGAAGGGCCAAGAGGACCAATCCGCCCTTCACGCCAATCGGACCAGCAATGGACAGGCTCAAGAAAACCACGCCCAGGTTGGATAGCGATAGGTAACCGACGCAGCGCCCCAGGCGACTTTGGACCAGTGATAGAGAGGATCCAATCACGCACATTCCGCTCCCTGCGAGGAGGAATACAAGATATACAGACGAGGACTGGCGAAGCCATGAGAAGCCGTCCAAAAACCGAAGCAATATAAAAATTACCCCGCCAACATATAAAGAAAGAACCAACGAGACGCTGTAGGGAGGGGAATCATCGGACACTTCCGGGAGCCAGAAATGAAACGGAGGGAAGGCCAATAGGAGCCCAAAGCCGAGGCACAATTGGATAAGGATCGGTTCCAATTTCGCGGGGTCCGCGGGTAGATTGGAATAAAGGGAGATCCCAGATCCCGCCAATAACAAAAAGAGGGTACCGAAAACAGAATAGGAGATCCATCGAACGGCACCGCGCGGGGAAGGATGAGAGGCGTCGGACAGGAGCAGCGACAGGAGGACTACTGAAAGGAACAGAAAAAAGGAGGCGTAAAGGAAGGGTTGGATGAACAGGGAAGCAAACAAGAGACTTAGCACGAGCAATAGGACTGGAATCAGAATCCGGTTGCTGGTAACGGCCATGCTTCCCGCGAGCAGCGCAGCGGTGCCCAAGCAAAGAAACATGATGATAGGCCGGACCTCGGGATTGAAAGTAAACGAACGTCCCAAAAAAGAGAGCGTATTGGATACAGGCAACGGGTGACCCAAAATAATCCAGGGGGCGCCCAAGGGAATGGCAGAGGCAGTAAACGCCAGAAAGAGAGAATAAAGAACAGCCAGGAAAATCGTCAACCGCGAACGACGAGGGAAAAAAACATACGCCGCGAAGGCGACGAGACCCGGCGTAATAAGGAAGATCGCGGGAGCATTCATAAATTGATCCCGGAATTTTCTACGGGAATATTGTAGGAATGAAGGATCGACAGTACCACCAGAATCGATAAATCCATAACCGCGAGCAGGGCGAGAACCAGGAGGGATTGTTCCACCCACAGGTAAGAAAGCTCGAACCCCTGAAGAAGGGAGAGGAGACTTAGGGAGACGCGAAGCGGATGTTCGGATATCCCGAGATTAATCAGACCGATTCCAAGCAGGAAGCCCGTGGGCAGCAGGATTCCCGTCGGGGGATTTTGAAAAAAACCTCCCAAGCCGGGAAATAAGACTACCAGGGATGAAAAGACCAAAATCCACAACGCCATCCGAAAAAGCGGGGCGATCAGGCCTTCCGTATCCCGGAGGAAATCCTTTTTTTCATGGGAGATGGTGATCGCCAGGATCGTAACCGCCAACCAACCCACGATGCATTTTGCGGCGGCAACCGGAACGGGTGCAATCTGGAGGGCGAGCAATCCGACACCCAACGTTTGAAGGGAAAAAGCAGTCAAAGCGTATATCCAGGAGCGCGTGACGGTGAATATCAACGCACCAATCAGGATAAGTAAATACCCCGCAAGAATTATCCAGAACAACAAACTAACCTCCGCGGAATGCTAAAAACAGCAATAAGGCAATTCCCAGCGACCATAGCATTACTCCCTCGCCGCTGAGAAAAGATTCTAAACCCGAGATCCAATACGCCAGTTGGCCGAATAAAAATAGTAAAACGTTTTGCAGCCATTGCAGACGGAACAAAGTTTCCAGAAACTGGGACAGCGGAGCGTTGATCCGGTGGATGTGCCGTGAGAGATACCAAAACCCCACAGCAACTGCAAGAAGAAAAATGGGAAAGGCCACTCCAAAGAACGAGATTGGAGCGGTCCATCCGGGGAAA
>JBEKDW010000061.1:0-10540 GCA_050014155.1 Anaerolineales bacterium | reverse complement strand
AGGGGGAGATCCATCCACTGGAGATGCAATTGCCGCCATGAGTTCAAACCTTGCAGCCGCGTCCGGAAATAAACTGTAGCCGCGATCGACGATCGCGGCTACAGACGTTAAGGAATCGCGGCTACAAACGTTTAGGAATTGCAGCTACTAACATTTGGCGATCGCGGCTTTAGAATCACCGCTCAGCGCCGGAAACGAAGAAACACGCCCAACGGCAGCTTTTTACCGGAACGGTCGGGAAGATACAACTCCCCAAATTCGGATTGATCGACGTCGGGGAAATGGGTTTTAATCAGATTCTCGGCGATCAGAGCGGAGAAACTCATCGAATAAAGGTTGAGAACCAGAAACGAATGCTCTTTTTCCAGGAGCTTACTGCAGAGTTCAATTAATTCGCCGATGCCATCCTCGAGCACCCAGCGTTCGCCCGCCGGCCCGTGCCCGTACGCCGGAGGATCGAGGATGATGCCGTGATACATTCTGCCCCGCTTCACCTCGCGACGCATGAATTTCACGACGTCTTCCACCACCCAGCGGATGCCATTTAATCCGCTGGCTTCCTGATTTTCCGCTGCCCAGTTGATCACCCGCCGCACGGAATCGACGTGCACGACGTCCGCGCCCGCCGCCTTGGCTGCGAGCGATGCGCCGCCGGTATAAGCGAATAAATTCAGTACGCGGGGCGTTTTCATGCCGCCTTCCCCGACGGCTTGATAGATGAAATTCCAGTTCTCCGCCTGTTCGGGGAAAATCCCGATCTGCTTAAAGGCCGTCAGCCCCAGGCGCATCCGGATCGAAAGATTTTTCCATTGATACCCGATGAACCATTGTTCGGGCATGCCCGGCTTCAAGGTCCATTCGCCCCGCTCGGACCCCTTCTGCTGGTTGTCTTCCCGTTTAAAGGTTGCGTTGGCCAGCCGGTTCCACTCCGGCGCGGGCAGTGTTTTTTTCCACACTGCCTGCGGTTCCGGGCGCCGGAGAATGTATTTATCGTACCGCTCGAGTTTCTCGCCGTCGCCGGTGTCGATCAATTCGTAATCGCGCCATGCGGTCGGGGTCAGCAGCGTCATTCCGGTATCCATGGATCAGATAGATTGGGGGTGCGCAACAGACAATGGTATATCCTTTGGGGGGTATGCCATCGTAAATCTTGTTTCCATTATATTGTATTCCTGCGGTGACGAGGCGTCTGGCCGGATAAAGCCAAGCTGCCTGAATGGCGTTGTGGAAGTGCGAGGTATTTTTCATTTCCAAGGTTGTCCTTGGACGGCAGGAATCCCTTTGATATACTGTATTTGGAGAATCACGGAGAGTATTTCCACACACGCAAGCCTTTTCCTTCATTACGATTCCCGTCGTACTCCGTCGGACATCGATATTTAATGGCCGGCGCGCATCCACTGAAGGAAGTGTCGACTGGAGAAATTCCTTTTCATGGCGCAACGAATAACGGAATCTTGCGCAACGCCGTATCGAAAATCGCCTACCCCGCGGGAAATCATCGGCCGGTTGATGCGTCGGGCATTCATTTTTCTTCTCTCATGGTTGCTGGCAAGCTGTCAGGCAAGGGGAATATTTTTTCCGATGCCGGGCGCATCTACCGAACAATTTCTTCCCTCCTCAACCTCGTTCCCAACGACGCTGGAAACAGATACGGTCACTCCATCCCAATCGCCCGAACCGACTCCTGCCCTGCCCACTCCCGATCCGCGCGAATATGTCGTTATCACGGCCAAGGCTGATGTTTGGGATGCGCCGGCGAACGAGAATTCATACTGGAATCTGCAAACCCAGCTTATCCTTGGCGAGAAGGTGCTTGTCGTCGATCGGCAGGGGGAATGGTCGAAGATCGCTGCGGTGGAACAGCCTTCGAAAAAAGATCCACTCGGCTACCCCGGGTGGGTGCGATCGGAATTTATCGCCGCCGGCTGGCCCAGCGCGCAGCAATATGCCGTCGTGATGGCGCCCCATGCTCCTCTCCGGGACGAGCCCGGCGGATCGCGGTTGATGTCCCTCTATCTCGATACGCGCCTGTCGGTTGAATCCACGCAGAAGGACTGGGTTCAGGTGCGCCTGCCGGATGGCAAAACGGGCTGGCTTTCCTCCGGCGACGTGCGACTGACGGACAATCTTTCATCGCCCATTCCGGCGGACGGTTTATTCGCTTTGGCGCAGGCGCTGATCGGGGTGAAATATCAGTGGGGCGGAACGACGACCGATTCCCTGGACTGTTCGGGTTTTACCTACCGCGTATTTCATGCCTATGGAATTCTTTTGAGCCGCGACGCGGACGATCAGGCGCTGGGCGGGGACTTCGTCGCCCGGAAGGATATCCGAAAAGGGGATCTGATTTTTGTTTCCGAACAGAGCGGAGGTCTCGTCTCACACATGTCCATTTATTGGGGGGACAGCACGGTCCTGGACGCCGTCACCATTCGCGGCGTCGTCATACGTACATTCCCCGACTTCTTTACCAATTACTATTGGATTACCGCCCGACGCTATCTGCCATAGATCCGCCGCTTCGGTCGATAGATAAAAGAAATATAGAAAAAGTATATAGCATGGGATGGACTATCCCCCGAATCACTTATCTGCGGTATTCCGGAAAAAAGCGGGCGCGGGCATGAGTGAATCGGCCGCGTCCGCTTCAATGGTAATGATAAGAATAGAATCGCCGGCATTAAGGCGCGGTTACACCCTGCCAGACGGCATCCAACGTTTCCAAGGCGGTGAGGTTGTAAACGGGCACCGCGACCTTCATGGCATTGGCATACTCAAAATGCCTGGGGTCGGCCCAATGCAGGTGGCCTTGATCATCCGCCAGGCCATAGGGCAACGGTTGAACCGCCGCCCAGAAATTCCACAGCGGGATGTCGTATTCATACGCCAGGCGGGCGAGGATCTTATTGAACGCGTCGTTCCCTTCGCGATTATCCGCCTTGGTCCTCAGGATCGGGATGATGCCCTTCGAGATTGTATACTCGACGATTTGGCGCATCCGTTTCTCGTAAGCGTCGGGAGTGGATTTATAGTCGTCGGTTCCCACGGCAATCAGCGCATAGCTGGGATGGTGTATGCGGTACTCGCAAGCCATCGGGTTTTCGTCGGGTTTGCATTGTTTCGGATCGGCCAGCAACGGCGAGAGTTCAGCGGCGCTGTTGAAACCGTTTGCCAGCGAAATGCTCTGGCGGTTGAAGGAGTCGTGGAACCAATCGATGACGGGCTGCAGATAGGTGAATTGTCCCAGATTGTAATGGTCGGGGCTTTTGCCGTAATCGATAAACAGGCTGTTGGGCAGGCTGATGCAATCGCCCAGGATGGAAAACGCGTGCGGGTCGTTGTTAAGCAGGAGCCCGGCTTGATAGATGCGGCGGGCGGTGGCACTGACGGCGGGGATCACCGGCATGGATTGCCAGGCGTCCGGAGCCAGGGTGGGCGTGGGCGACGGTGTGAGCGTAACTGTGGCAGGGAGCACGGTTGGGGAAGACAATTCGGTTGGGGAAAACGATTCGGTTGGCGTACCGGTTGAAGCCATCACGGGTACAACATCGGTCGCGATTTTTGTTGATGTGGAGGAGGATGCCGACACCCTGCCGGTACAAGCGGTAACCACGCCAAAAAGAAATCCTGTGATCAAAAGAATTGACAGCTTCTTCATTTCCTAACCTTTTTGAGTTCCCGCCGATTATATCAATATGAAAATCTAATACAACCCGACGATAGTACATGGCCCCGGTCCGCATTTTTTTGGGCCAAACTGCCGCCAATACTGCTTGAATTATGCAGGATTACTATATCAACAAAACGGGTGCGCCCCGCGCTTTCCCCGACCCCGACTTCAGCGGACGATATACCCAACCCGGCGCAGCGAAGCTGTCAGCCGCAATCGGTTGTTGGGCCGGCGGATTACCGGGTTTTCCATTCCGACTCTAATATTGCGAACACTACGTCGTCGAACCATTTTCCCTTAAGCCATAGGCTCTCCCGTAAGTGCGCCTCCTGGCGCATCCCAACCCGCTTCAGCAATTTTATCGACCGCAAATTATTGGGATCAACCGATGCAAAGACCCTGTGTTTCCGAAGCGATACGAAGAGATGGTTGAGTAATCCGTTGACCGCCTCCGTCCCAAGCCCGCGGCCCTGGTTGGCGGGCGCCAGTGTGAAACCAATTTCAGCCTGGTACGACTCATCCGGCAGGAAGTGGACGCCGATATCGCCAACCAGCAGCCGGGGAGCGCGGAGGCGGATGCCGAATTGGAACCAGGTGCCCGGTGTGTCGAAGGGAGTGGACTGGAGGTTGTCGATGAAACGCTGCGCGTCGACCAGTGAACCCGGCGCCCAGGTCTGATAGCGGCAGACTTCGGGATCGGACCGGTAGCCGAAGAGCTCCGCGGCATCGTCGCGGACGAGCGGAGACAGGATTAACCGTTCTGTTTGGATCTCCGGGGTTAACAAAATCTGATTACCTGTTTATGCCGGCTTGCGGGCTGTCAACGGTTTCGCCATGTTGGTGCCCGTCGCTCCGTAACCAAGCTTATCATACAAGCTCTTCGCGGCCGGGTTATGTGCAAAAACATGCAGGTAGATGACCTTTAATCCAAGTTCCCTGGCCTTGACTTCGAGCGCGAGCATGGCTCCGGTCGCAAACCCCTTTCGCCGAAAGGGTTCGTAAATGAATAAATCATATATAAACCCCGAGGGCGTTGCGGATTCTATATCCGCGGACAACCAAATCGCGCCGACCTGTTCTCCGCGTACCGGCTCCCGAATGGAGAATAAATATTGGTTCGGAGTAGTAAACCCTTCCGGCAGCAGTTTGGCATGCACCGAACGGGATTTTTCCATTGCTTCGGAGGCGTTCCAGTAACCCGCCTTGACGTTCTCTTCGGCGTATCGCACGATCCCCTGTTGGAGATATGGCTCAAACTCTTTTTCGGTGAAAGGCGCCAGTGTGACCATTGCGTCCCAGTAAATCCTTTCGCGATGGTGAAATGCTTCCTTCACAACGTTCTACAGATTAGGAACATGCCCGCCCCGGCATGGTGGGCTGCAGCCGTGTGATCAAGTAGCATTTTATTATTATACATTCTTGGCCAACCACATTAATATCAACAACGCGGTCATACCTGCTAAAATCGTCAACAGCGTATTCTTTGTCCGCCATCCGACGAGAATGGCAACCACGCCCGCCATCAAATGATAATTGTTCAAATTTAATTCGAACGTATTATTGGGCATGAATAACGCAGGCGCGATGAGGGCGGATAACACCGCAGGCGGAACGAATCTCAAAGCCCGCTTCACCATCGCCGGAATTTCAAAGTGTCCGAACAAATAGATGAACGACATCCGCATTCCGAAGGTCAGCGCGCCGCCCAAAAACATCACCAGCCAGATATTCATTCGTGATTCTCCAA
Source organism: Anaerolineales bacterium (assembly GCA_050014155.1). Lineage (GTDB taxonomy): Bacteria > Chloroflexota > Anaerolineae > Anaerolineales > RBG-16-64-43 > FEN-1073. Next base: position 5,120 of record JBEKDW010000061.1, on the reverse strand, counting down.
ATATGTGCCGGTAAAGATTCCGACCAGCGCCGCCAGAATGAGGCCTAATTTGAACGGAAGAATATTGGCCAATAACGCAACTGTCCCCGCCGATACCGCCGCGGCCACTATCGGTTTATCTTTAAGCACTGGCATCACCATCGCAATAAACGTTAACGGTATCGCGAAATCAAGTGGCCACGAAGATGGTAGCGCCGCACCGAGGAAAATTCCCAGTGCACTGCTAACCTGCCACGTTGTCCACAAAGCCAATCCCGCTCCGAAAAAGAACCAATGACCCGTCGGGGTGAATCCATCTTCCTCGTAATGAATGATGGTGGCGGCATACGCTTCATCCGTCAGGAGATACGCTAACAATGTTTTCCAACGCGCCGGCAGATGTTCAATATACGGTGCGACAGAAGCGCTATACAGCATGTGCCGCAAGTTGACGACTGCAATCGTCAGCACAATGACGAGTCCGGGCGCGGCATCATGAATCAACTGCGCGGCGATGAATTGGGCTGATCCCGCGAAGACAATGGACGACATCATCTGGGCCGCGGCCGGTGAAATCCCAGCCCCGATTGCCAGTGCGCCATAGATGAGGCCGAAAGGGAATACTCCAATCAACAGAGGGGATTCGGCGCGAACTCCCGCCAAGAACGATTTCATTGTTTGATTCATGATCTCTTTGAAATAGACATTTTTCGCAATATAAAACAAATACCCAGTCCTTCAATACCATCTCTATACAAGCCGCCCGACGGCTGGCGGCTCAGCCCCCTGCGCAATTCATCACCATCTAAAAAAACGGATGGTGACTGCTTCGGGGGGCAATGGGGCGCTTGGCGCTTCCGCATTTCACTTTACCATTTTAACAAGAAATTTTAAAACGCAAATTATTCATTTTCTCGCTGAGCCATGGCCCCCGGCCCACCCCGCCGGGGCGGGCAAAGCCTGCCCCCGCGCCTGCCCTCGCGCCCCGCCCTCGCGCTTGCCCTCGCGAAGCGGGGGAAGCGGGGGAAGCGGGTTGTTTGGTTCCTAGCAGACCGGCCGATTTTCCGCTTGACAAAAACCTCAATTTCAGAATAATCATATAAACGAACGTTCATTCGCAAACCATGAAGAAAATTTCGCCAAAGAAGTCCCCCGACACGAAATCCCGCCTGATTCAGGCTGCATACGAGCTATTCCTCAAGCACGGCTATCACGGGACGAGCATGCGCGAGATCGCCGCCCGGGCAGGATTAAGCGTCGCCGCGGCCTACAACCACTTTAAAAATAAAGACGAACTGTTCATCGCCATCCTGCGCCAGTACCATCCTTACACCCGGATCCTCCCCGCCCTGGCCGAGGTGAAAGGCGATACCGTCGAGGATTTTCTGCGCCAGGGCGCGCGGCTGATGATCCAGGTGCTGGGCCGAAAGCCGGGCTTCCTCCGGCTGATGCTGATCGAGATCGTCGAATTCGACAGCCGCCACATCCCGGCGCTGTTTGCCGAGGTGATTCCGCAGCTCATGGATTTCACCCGATCGGTGACCCGGCGTAAAGGATCCCTCCGGCCTTTCCCTCTGCCCGTCCTGGTCCGGTCGTTCGCCGGGCTGTTCGTCTCCTACTACATTTCAGAAATCCTCGTCTGGAAGTATCTTCCCAAATCCATGCAGACCGATTGCCTGGACGATTTCGTCGAAATCTACCTTCACGGGGTGCTCGCTCCGGCCCCGACGGGAGCGAAGTGACCATGTCCCTCTCGCGACTCCTCGCCCTCATCCGCAAGGAATTCCTCCAGATCCGCCGCGACCCGCGCACGCTGGTCCTGGTGCTCGTGATCCCGATTATGCAGATGTTCCTGATGGGATACTCCGCCACCAACGACATCCGCAACGTGCCGCTGGCGGTGCTGGACAACGACCGCAGCCCGCAATCCCGCACGCTGCTCTCCGCCTACCGCGCTGCGGATTATTTCCGCGTTACCGCCGAGGCGAACTCCGAGCAGGAATTGCGCACGATGATCGACGACGGCCATGTCCGCGCCGGCGTGATCATCCCGCAGGGTTACGGCAAGCAGATCGCCGGCGGCGGGAGCGCGCAAATCCTGTTCATCCTCGATGGATCCGATCCAACCGTGGCTTCGACCGCGCTTTCGGCGGCGCAACTGATCGGACAATCGTATTCCACGACCATTCTCTCGCAGCGGCTCGAGCGGCGCGGCGCCGCGCAGGCACTCCTCCCGCCGCTGCAGGTGCTCACGCAGGTCTGGTACAACCCGGATCTGATCAGCGCCTGGTTCATGATCCCGGGCGTGATCGGCGTCATCCTGCAGGCGCTCACCTCGATCCTCACCGCCACGGCCATCGTGCGCGAACGCGAACGCGGGACGATCGAGCAGCTGATCGTCACCCCGATCCGGCCGCTGGAACTCATCATCGGCAAGATACTGCCCTACGTCCTGCTTTCGTTCTTCAACGCCTTCGAGGTGATCGCGCTCGGCCACTGGTGGTTCGGCGTGCCGGTGCGCGGTGACCTGATGCTGATCGCGCTGATGTCCGGCCTATTCCTGCTCTCGAGCCTCGGGATTGGCATCCTCGCCTCGACCATCGCCAACACCCAACAAGAAGCTATGCTGATCGTGTGGATGACATTGCTCCCGAGCATCTTCCTCTCGGGATTTTTCTTTCCGCTCGAGGCGATGCCGCCGGTGCTGCAGGTTTTTTCCTACCTGACCCCGCTGCGCTATTACCTGGTGATCATCCGATCGCTGATGCTCAAAGGCGTGGGCGTGTCTGCGTTCCCCAGCGAGATCGCCGCTTTGTGTGTGTACGGTGTGGTGATCATGACCCTGGCAGCTCTCCGGTTCCGTAAACGATTGGACTGATTCCGGCCCCTCCCCCTGCCCCCTCCCCAGAATGGGGAGGGGAAGGGGAGGGATAAGAAAGCCAAACCTTTATTCAGAGAGGCAACCATGAACACACGACTTCGCCGTTTTCTTCCGATCATCATCGTTGTAATTCTGGCCATCGCCGCCATAGGCTGGTACTACTTCAGCCGGGCCGCGACAAAAGTTGGCGGCGCGATCACCGCCTCCGGAACGGTCGAAGCGGTGGAAGTGATCGTCTCGCCGGAAATTTCGGGACGCGCGACGGAGGTGCTCGTCTCCCAGGGCGACGCCGTCGTCGCCGGCCAGCCGCTGCTCAAACTGGACGATACGCTGCTGCAAGCCCAGCGCAAACTGGCCGAAGCCGGCATCATCAGCGCCAAGGCCGGATTGGACACCGCCCATGCCGCGTTGGCCACCGCCCAGCTCCAATACCAGCAGATCCTCGAGGCGGCCCGCCTGGCGGATGCCCCCGCCCGGGCCGGCGCATTCGGGTCCCCTCAGCCATCGCAATTCAACCTGCCCAACTGGTATTTCTCCAAACAGGAACAGATCGCCGCGATGCAAGCCGAGGTGGAAGCCGCGCGCCAGGGGCTGGATACAGAACAACAGATACTGCAAACGCTATTGAATGATCCGGCTTACGCCGGGATATTTGCCGCTGAGCAGCGCATCGCGCAGGCGCGGGCCGCGTTTTTAACCGCGTTGGACGTGCTCGATCAGGCGACCGCCTCCGGAGCCGATGCCAACCTTCGGGATGCGGCGCAGGCGCAATACGATTCCGCCAAGCAGGAACTGAAAGACGCCCAGACGGCCTACGACGATCTGCTCAATACGGATCAGGGGCAATCCCTGCTCAAGGCGCGCGGCCGGGTCCGCGCTGCGGAGGCGCGCTATTACGACGCGCTGGATAGGCTCGCCCGACTTCACACCGGGGAGGATTCCGGTACGGTGAAGATCGCCGACGCCGCCGTGCATCAGACCGAAGCGGTTGTAGCGCAAGCCGAAAGGGCGGTGACTCAAACCGAGACGCAACTGGATTCGATCGACGCGCAGATCGCCAAACTGACGGTGTCCGCGCCCATCGATGGAACCGTGCTCGAACGCAACATCGAACCGGGCGAGATCGCCTTGGCCGGATCCACCGCGCTCTTGATCGGCAACCTGAACCAACTGACCATTACCGTTTACGTGCCGGAGGACCGCTACGGGGATATCCGCCTCGGGCAGAAGGCCGGGTTCACCGTCGATTCCTTCCCCGGCAAGACCTTCTCCGGCTCGGTCAGCCGCATCGCGACCCAGGCGGAATTCACGCCCCGCAACGTGCAAACCGCCGAAGGCCGGAGCACGACGGTGTTTGCGGTGGAGATCGCCGTCGATAATCCAACCGCGGATCTGAAACCCGGCATGCCCGCGGACGTGACCTTCCAGAAATAGGGATTCCAATCTCCGGTGGATAGGAAAGCGGCAAGATGTCGATGATCGAAGCCCTCGCATTGCGGAAATATTTCGGCGCCGTCCACGCCGTGGACGGTCTCGATTTGCGCGTGGAGGCGGGCGAGATCTACGGGCTGGTCGGTCCGGACGGCGCCGGAAAAACCACGACCATGCGCCTTCTGTGCGGCGCGGTCGAGCCCACCTCCGGAACGATCCGCATCGCGGGCTTCCCCGTTCCGGGAAAGGTCGAACAGGCCCGGTCGTTTATCGGTTATCTGCCGCAGCGCTTCTCGCTGTACGAAGAACTCTCGGTGATGGAGAATCTGCGTTTCTTCGCCGAGGTGCGCGGGCTGACGGGAAAAGACTGGCGGCCTCGCAGCCTGGAGATTCTGAAATTCGTCGGGTTGGAGGAATACGCCGACCGGCGCGCCGGACAGCTTTCCGGAGGGATGAAACAAAAACTTGGATTGGCCGCGGCCCTGGTCCACCGCCCCAAGGTGCTGCTGCTGGACGAACCGACCACCGGCGTCGACCCGGTCACGCGCCAATCCTTCTGGCAACTGATCATCCGCCTCCTGACGGCGGAGGGCATCGCGGTGCTTGTGAGCACGCCGTATATGGATGAAGCCGGCCGCTGCAACAGGGTCGGGTTCATGCAAGCCGGCTCGCTGAATCTCATGCAGGTCGTCGAATACCAGGCGCAGAACGCCTGGCTGTGTCTCACGCAGCCGTTGTCGTTTTTCATTTTTCTCGTGAGCGCCTTCGCCGAGACAAACCGCCTGCCGTTTGATTTGCCGGAGGCGGAACAGGAATTGGTGGGCGGATA
>JBEKDW010000060.1:0-10628 GCA_050014155.1 Anaerolineales bacterium | reverse complement strand
AGAAGTCTACGCACTTCTACCCCAAGCCGTTGTCGGGGCTGGTTTTCTATAATATGAACAGCGTGCAATAGCACTTGTAGCCGCGATCGACGATCGCGGTTATAGAGATTCATATTCTACCCCCCGCACGCATTGGCCAGATGTTGGATGTAAGTCTCCGCAAAGTTATGTCGGCCGGAACCGTCGCAGGCAGCTCGGAAGAACAGGTAAGAAGTTTGAGCCGGCTCGGCGACCGCTTGTAGCGCTGCCGATCCAGGATTGCTTATCGGTCCAGGCGGTAATCCGTAATAAAGGTAAGTATTGTACGGAGAATCGAGACCGAAGTCCGCAGGCCAGAGTGGATTGGTCCACCATCCGCCGCGGTCGGATTGGAATCCCAGCGCGTATTGCACGGTGGGATCCGCTTCCAAACGCATCCCCAGGTTCAGACGGTTGTAGTATACCGACGCGATCAGCGGCATTTCCTCCTCCACCACTGCTTCGCGCTGGATGATCGAAGCCAGGGTGACCGCCTGGTAGACGCTTAACCCTTGGGATTTCACCGCCGACTGCCATCCGGAGGGAAGCGACTGCTGAAAATTCACCACCATCCGCTCGACGAATTGATCCGCCGTTTCCCCTGGAACCACCCGGTATTCTGCAGGGAAGAGAAATCCTTCCAAGGTTGCCCAGGATGGAATTTCCGCGTAGAGAGACGCCAGGCTGCCGTTGCTGTCCGGGCGTCCGCCGGTTGATGAGAGGAAATCGTTGGAGGTAATGGAAACTCCGGTTGCGGGAAGTGCGGCAGCGATCTCCTCCTGCCGCCAGCCGGGGAATACGGTTACCTGTCGGATTTTGCTTTCCCCGCTCGAAAGCGAATCGGCGATCTGTGCCGGATTCTCTCCGGCTTGGATGAGGAACATCCCCGAACCGATCGAGCGGTCGCCGCCGGTGTAATGCAAGTAACGGCAAATCAAATCCGAATCCCCGACCCACCCCTCTTGCTTCAATCGCGCGCAAATTTCCGTTGCCGTCTCGCCCTGTTGTACTTCGAACACCCCATCGCTACGGGCGGAGGGTAGATTCAGTGAATCGTAATTGAAGCGTAAATACGCCCGCAGATAAATCAGATTAAAAGTCGAGAGGTCTCCGGCCGCGGGCGGCAACGGCGAACCGGAATCCTCGCTCAGCAGGAGCATCAATCCGGCGGCCAAGAGCGCCAGGAGGATTCCTCCCAGGAACATCGCGCCGATCCACCGGGTGTACGTGCCAAACGGTTTAAGCCGGTTTGTCCGCTTGGTCATCGAGATACTCCTGTAGAAATGCCGCAGCGGCCAGCGCGTCGTCCGGGGCGCGGCGAAGCTTGCGTACCTTGCCACGCTCCGCCAGGACTTCCTTGGCGCGTTGCGTGGAGAAAGATTCGTCATATAGGATGACGGGGATGGAGGTGGCCGCGCGCAGGGCAGCGAGCAACCTATGCGTGAACCGTGCCTGCTCGTTCATTCGAGTCCCCGCTTCGTGGGAGTTTCCGACGAAAATCTGCTCCGTCTTTTCACAATGGGCCACTTCCAGGATCCGGACGCAATCCTGCTGCAGAGAACCTCGCTCGAAAACCGTCAGCGCCCGTGCGACCGTGCCGGTGGAATCGCTGACTGCCAGCCCGATCTTTTTCAATCCAGGATCCACCGCGAGGTTTTTCATTCGGTTCCCGCCGCGATTTCGATTTGATAGGGGAAGAGCGGCAGCACCGGAATCCACGCCGGCCATAGATTCACACCGGCGACACTGCGCGCGCCGAATCGGGAGCGCATAATTGCGGCCGCTTGTCCTGGAGTGCGCGCGCGCAGTGCCAGAGCCATCACATTGAGATCGGGGATTTTCATTGCCAGGCCGGACGCATGCAGATCGATAGCGCCCCGTGCGTTTTCCTCCAGCCGTAGAATGACGCTCGCGGGATAGAGTGTCTCGCCTGCGGCGAGACCGGAGATGAGCGCATTAAGCGCGCGGAACCGGACGATATCGGTGGGACATTCCAATGCGGTGGCGGTCGCATGCAACGTCAGGCCGACAGTATCGGAAGGCGTATTGATGGGGAAGTCTGCAGCATCCAGCGGGTCGAACTGCACATGCAGGGATTTTTCCACAAGGGTCCGGCCGGCTGTCGCCAGGTTCTGCATCCCCTTTGTCGCTTCCTGGCGGGCCTGATCGGTCAACGATGTGCGCAATGCATCGAGATCGGCTTGTAAAACCGCGCTGCGCCAGGCTTGAGCGCCGCCAGAAATTGGCTCAGGGTTGGTTGCCTGAAGCGAGAGCGCGAGCGGCCCTTCCACGCGGTCTATTGCTCCGGCGGCGAGATTGCCGGACGGACCAGGCTTGACCGCGTTGGCTGCGACCGATTGCGATTTCCCTGGCAGAAGAATCACCCCTTCGGTCGTTTCGAGGAATATGCTGCCTTTTGAGGAAACCCTCAGCCCGGCGGGAAGATTGAGAATACGGGTTGATTTATTGGCCAATAAAACAATTCCCTTCGCATAGGCAATGGGAACGAATATAAATCCAGTGGTTTCCCGGCGGGAAGAGAATTCCAAATGTGTGCTTAATGAAGCGCAGAGAGAAGAATCAAGCGGCTTGGAGACCTCAATCGCGCGGCTTGGGAAAACTGCATGGATCTTCACGGAAGGGATTAGCAAAAGAAAGAGAACCATCAACGATAGAATCGCTGAGGCGAAAACGCCTATCCGGACGGCGGGAGGATGTCGGTCTGAAAAATTTATCCGGAGCGGGGCGGGAGGCCGCGCCTGTGTTTGCCGGACCGTAAAAACGCCGGACAAATCGCGATCATGGGATGATAGTCCGTAAAGAGCCGTTTCCTTGAGGCTACGATAGCAGGGGATTCCGGTTTGCGCCGCTAGTCGATGGACTTCCGGATCGGCGCTGACCAGGATCAATTCCGATCCGGCCATCGCCGCCCAACGGCGCAAAAGCGCAAAGTCCAGCCGGCGGTTGATCGGTTCGGTTAGAGCGGGCCACAACAGTATCAACCGCCCCGCTTGCACGCGGGTGATTTTATCCCGCAGCGATTGCAGGTCGTCGGTAGGTTCGAGAGAAAGAATTTGTTCTTTCATGGCCGTCCGTCCGGCATACCAACTCCGGCTTCAGACCAATTTTTCCTCGGCGGCGTGTCGTAGGAATTGCAGCGCATCCGCTAGCCGGTTGGGATCAGTCCCGCCGGCCTGGGCCAAGTTGGGCCGGCCGCCTCCTCCGCCGCCCAGGAGCTTGGCCGCCGCCCGTGCCAATTCGTCGGCGCTGAGGCCGCGCGCGACCAAGTCGTCGCTGATGGAAATCACCACAATCGGTTTTTCGTCGACGATCGAACCAATTGCCGCCATCCCGCTGGAATATTTTTTCCGGAACGAGTCGGCAAGAATGCGCAGCGTTTCCGCGTTGGCTTGCGTCACTTTCACCGCCAGGACCGGTACACCGGCGATGGTCGCGGCTTGCGCAAGCGAAACTTCGAATTCCGAACGGGCCATCTCCTGCCGCAGGCGCTGATTCTCCTTGCGGAGCCGGTCCAGTTCGCCCATGTTTTCGAGCACCTTTCGGTCCACTTCCTCCGGCGCTACACCGAGGTAGGCGGAGACATTTTGCAGGGTCCGGCTTCGCTCCTGAGCCAGTGCCACCGCCGCATGGCCGGTGACCGCCTCGATGCGGCGCACACCGGAAGCCACACTGCTCTCGGAAACGATCAGGAACATGCCGATGTCGCCCGTCTGGAAAACGTGCGTACCGCCGCAAAGTTCGTAGGAAAACGGCTCTCCTTCCTCGCCGATGGAGATGGTGCGCACGGTCTCGCCGTACTTTTCTCCAAACAGCGCCATCGCCCCCTTACCCACGGCGTCGTCGCGGGCCTCCTCGGTCGTCGTGACGGGGTAGTTGGCCAGGATCGCTTCGTTGACGTAGCGCTCGATTTTCTCCAAGTCCTGCTGGCTGATCATGCTGTGGTGCGTGAAATCGAACCGGAGCCGGTCCGGCGCGACCAACGAGCCGGCCTGACGGACATGATTCCCGAGGACGTAGCGCAATTCCGCATGGAGCAGGTGGGTGGCGGTGTGGTTGCGCATGATGCCCCAGCGACGTTCCTCGTCCACTTCCATCGTGGCCAGATCGCCCTGTGCGGGATGGCCGGACTTTACCTTTCCCAGCAGCACGATCAACCCGCCGACGGGACGGACCACTTCCTCAACGTCGATGTCCCAAGCGGCTTCGGTCGCCCCTTCGGCCTTGGGCATCCACAGCGAGCCCATATCGGCCACCTGTCCGCCGGATTCAACGTAGAAGCACACGCGCGGGAGGATCACTTCCACGGTATCGTTTTCACCGACCCGTTGAACGCGTTTTCCATCCTTGAGCAGGGCCAGGATCGGCTCCTCCATTTGGAAGGTGGAGTAGGGGTCATATTCGACGCCATTCTCCGGAAGCATCCCCTCGGTCTTGAGTTGATCGAGAATGGTTCGGTATCGCGCCGCATCCGCGCCGGTCATCTCGCCCATGGCTTGTCCGGCTCCGGACGCCTCGCGGTGTTCGTCCATCGCCTTGCGAAATCCTTCCGCGTCTACTTCCATTTCCAGATCGCGGGCCACGTCGCGGGTGATCTCGAGTGGCAGGCCGTACGTAGCATACAGATCGAATGCGAGATGCCCGTTTACAACAGACTGTCCCTGGCGCTTGAGGTCGGAGAGCGTCTCGTGGAGATTGTCGATTCCCTGATCCACCGTCTTGCGGAAGCGGCGTTCTTCCATGGTGAGCGCGGTATAGATCGCCTCGCTGTGCCGCGCGAGTTCCGGATACGCCTCCCGGTATGTGGAGACGACCGCCTCGGCCACTTTGGCCAGGAACGGTTCGGTCAGACCGAGTTTTCCGCCGAAGAGCGCCGCACGGCGGATGATCATCCGGCAGATGTAATTCCGGCCGATGTTTCCGGGCACCACGCCGTCGGCGATCAGGAACGCGGCGGCGCGGGCGTGGTCGGCGATCACCCGGTAGGGTGTAAAGTTCGCTTCGCGCTGCTTGTCGGAATGTCCGGTCAGCTGCTGCGTGGCCTCGATCAGCGGCCAGAACAGGTCGGTGCGGTAATTGGAGTTCACACCCTGCAGGATCGCCGTCACGCGGTCGAGGCCCATGCCCGTGTCCACGTTCCTCGCGGGCAGGGGTGAAAGATCGCTGGGCTCGGTGCGGTTGTATTGGATGAACACAAGGTTCCAAAGTTCGGTAAACCGCCGGCAATCGCCGTTGACGGCGCAGACATGGCCGGGAACGTTTTTCATATCGCAAGTGTCTTCGCCGCGGTCGATGCTGATTTCGCTGCATGGACCACAGGGCCCGGTGTCGGCCATCTCCCAGAAATTTTCCTTGCGACCGAAGAAAAGCACGTGGGCCGGATCGAGCCCGGCCTGCGCCCGCCAGATTTCGGAGGCTTCCTCGTCCCGGGGAATCTCCCCCTTCTCATCGCGGAAACAGGTGACGTAGAGCCGGTCCGCGGGCAATCCCCAAACGCCGGTCAGGAGTTCCCAAGCCCAGGCGATGGCCTCCTTCTTGTAGTAATCACCAAAGGACCAGTTGCCGAGCATTTCGAAAAACGTGTGATGCGTATCGTCGCGCCCCACTTCGTCGAGATCGTTGTGCTTACCGGCGACCCGCATGCATTTCTGCGAATCCACCGCCCGGCTATAGGAGCGTTTATCGGTTCCGAGAAAAACATCCTTGAATTGGACCATGCCGGCATTGGTAAACAGCAGGGTGGGATCGTTCCCCGGGACGAGGGACGCCGAAGGGACGACGGTGTGGCCATGTTTGGCAAAGAAGTCGAGGAATTCCCGGCGGATTTGTGCGCCGGTGCGAAACCCCGTCTTGCGCGCCTTGGGCGGCTCGCTGCGGTCGGTTTTACGTTTTGGCATCCATCCTCCAACAGGGTGCACGGATTATACGCGAGAGGGGAGGCGGAAGGCAATCCGCGCCCCCTTTGGGGACGGTTTCCACGGGCCGGGTGTAGAATCCAAAGAGCATCGACGAAACCGAATCGCACCAATGGAGGCTGGAATGATCCGGATCATCGCCGACACAACGTGCGCCCTGCCGCGGAAAATCACCAATCAGCTCGGGATTCCGATCCTCCCCCAGATCATCATTTTTGGGGAGGAGTCCTTCCGCGACGATACGGAATTGACCACGGAACTCTTTCTGAAGAAATTGCGCTCCTCGCCGGTGTTGCCAAAAACCGCCGCACCGCCGCCTGCGCTCTATGGGCCCATCTTCCGGGAAATCCTCGACCGGGGCGATATTCCATTCGTGCTGTGCCCCTCGGCGGACATTTCCGGAACGTTGCGGTCGGCCGAAGTGGCCGCGCAGGATTTTCCGGGGGCCGGAATCCGCGTCCTCGACACCCGCACGGTGGCTGGTACTCTCGGTGCCACAGTCCTGCTCGCCGACCGCTGGGCCAAGCAGGGTGTTCCTATGGATAAATTGCTCTCCCGGTTGGAGAATTTAAGAATCCAACAGCGCACGTATTTCGTCGTGGATACTCTGGAATACCTTCACAAGGGTGGACGAATCGGGGGGGCCAAGCGGCTGGTAGGCGAGATGCTGCAAGTTAAACCGATTCTGCGTTTGCTGGACGGCCGCGTCGAAGCGTATGAACAGCAAAGGACGCGTGCGCGGGCCCTGGCTCGCCTTCAGGAATTGGTGATAGGGGAATGCTCCAAAGGGGAAGGAACCTTTCTATGCGTGATGCAAGCCGACGCTGAGGATACCGCCAAAGAACTGGCGGACGTTTTTACGAAGCGGATGGAGATTAAAGAAGTGCCGATCTACGAGCTGCCGCCGGCGATTGTCGTTCATGGGGGCCCGGGAACACTGGCTGTCGGATTTTTCGCGAAAGCGGTGCTTTAAATAGATATTCGTCCGTAGCCTTAAATCGATGAAGTAGTAAATTTCCATTGGGTTTCGAATCTCAACTTGTATGAAAATCGTCCCCCGGGTGTTCTTCTCGGTGGACGATTTGATTGACGCGTGTTCAAAGAAACAATGCATAAAGGATCATGAAGAATCGCTCGCGTGATAATGGCATCCACCGGCCGGGTAAACCGATGGGTGGCGGGGATTCTCCCGCGGAACGGATTCGGCCGAGGGATTACCGGATTATGTTGAAACCGCAACCCGCTTATTCATACGGTACCAGTCCACCGTGTCGGAAAGAGTTTCGAGCAACCTGCGCGGGTGATATCCCAATTCACGGGTGGCTTTCGCATGGCTGATATTGGAATTGCTGCACAAGGTTGAGAGCGAATAGGGTGTGAACCGCGGCTTGGTTCACGAGAGCCGGTAGTAGATTGGTGTGAAGACCGACGCGGCTCTGGCCAGGGAAAACGGTATGTGAATCCGGGTGAAGTGTTTTCCGGTCATCTCCCACAACATATCGATGATGTTTCTCACCGCGAGCCGCTGGCCGGAAAGGATATACGTTTCGCCGCTGCGCCCCTTCTCGGCCGCGAGCAGCATGCCGTCCGCCACGTCACGCACGTCGACGAAATCGTACGCGCCGTCGATGTAAAACTGGGTTTTTTCCTCCACGCAATCCAGGATCAACTGGCCGAGTTCCGAGCGGCGGTAATCGTTCGGTCCGATGACCCCGGTCGGGCAGACGATCACCGAGTCCAAACCTTCCTCCGCGGCCTGCTGCACTGCCAGCGAGGCTTCGGCCTTCGACCGATCGTATTCGCCGACGGGGTTACGCGGATCGAACGGCAGACGCTCGTCGATGCAAACCCCCTGCGGCGCGTGCTGGATGGCATGGATGGAGCTTGTGTAAATCAGGCGCTGTACACCACTGCGCTTGGCCTCGGCAACGATGTTCTTCGTCCCTTCGACGTTCACCCGGCGGAGCAGATCGTTCCTTCCTGGAAGGATGGAGATGATCCCGGCAAGGTGGAACACCCGGTTGACACCGTTCATCGCCTTGCTCAGCGACTGTGGATCCAGCACATCACCCGGCACTTGCTCGACGGGCAGATCCCGCAAAGGGAGCGTATCCTCACCGGGCAGGATCAACGCGCGAACGGATTGACCGGCCTCCAGAAGCTTTCGTACTAAAACGTTTCCAATGTGCCCGGTGGCGCCCGTAACCAGATTTATTTTGACCTCCTTGTCAATCCGTCGGTGAGCATGCGAATGCTCTCGCGTCCCACCCCGGCCCAATCGGATCCGGCAGGATCTACGATCCCCTGGAGCAACAAACCGATCGCCATGGACATCACTGCCAGAGCGGCCGTTTCTTTATCCATCTCTACTAATGAGCCGGCGGCAACTCCTTCCCCCATCATCTGGATGAAAAACTCCTTATATTTTTGATATGGGGCGATGGCCGCTTTCCATACTTCCGGATCCCGCGTTGCATGGACCCAGAATTCGAGAAAGATCGGCAGGCGGCCCTCCGCGGCTTTTATAATCGAGGGAAAAATTTCGGACATCTGGATTAACGATTGGGATACTTCGGGTTGGTTGTTCCGCAAACCTTCCAAGGTTTTATCCAACCCTCGAAGCCACTCCGCCAGCAATTCCATGAAAACGGATTGCTTGGATGGAAAATGATGGTAGAAGGCGCCTTTGCTGATGCCCGCCAATTGGCAGATTTCAGAAACGGAAGCAGACTCAAAACCCGATCGCGAAAACAGGTCCTGCGCCGCACTCATTATTTTGCTCTTTGTCTCAATGCTTCGTTTTTGCATATAAAATAAACCGACCAGTCGGTATCATTAGAAACTCTATTTTCAAGCCTGTCAATGTTCAAATTAGTTGCGGAATATTGACTCTCCGCCGCCACTCGGGTACTATCGCTCTGCCCGGCCGGGTCCGGCGCGGCGGAAACCTCCGAACCCCGCCAGATCCGAAAGGAAGCAACGGTAAGGGGGATCTTCCGGGCGCCGCCGGGAAGCCTGGTCGGGCATTTTCTATAATGAAAACCTTGCGAAGGTTTCAAGTACCTCTTGCGGTTGTCGTTTTTCTCCTGGTTTTATATCTGGTCACCCTGAAGCCTGTCTTCATCCATGAAGGCGGCGTCTGGACCCGGATCCTCACCCATGCTTCTTCCGTAGCAGTCGTTCTTCGTGATGCCGGGTTGAAACCGGAAAACGGCCGTCCGACCTCTCCCGGATGGGATTCCCCGGTTCATTGGGGGATGACGATTGAGGTTTCCTCCGGCCGGATGATACCAATCCTGGTTGGCGGTGAAACCCGATATGCGGATTTTCCCGAAGGCGGAAACATTCCGCTGCAGAAATTACTGAACCAAGCTGGAGTCGTTTTGGAGAGGGGGGATTGGGTTTTTGCCGATGGCGCGCCGCTTTCCCCCGACCAGCTTCTGAATTCCCCGCCGATCAAAATTGAGATTCGAAAAGAGATCGCGTTCCAGGTTATCGCCGACGGGAAAACGACCGATTATAGCGCGCCCGGCCCGACGGTTGGCGAGGCGCTTTGGCAGGCGGGCGTTGTCCTGTATACCGCCGACGAGGTGACGCCTTCGATCCTCACTTCGCTATCTTCCATCCATCAGTTGCCGATCATTATCGAGGTTATCCGGGCCCGCACGATCTCCGTGCATGTGGATGGGAAGGATCTTTCCGTTCGAACCGCCGGCAAGACCGTTGGTGAAGCCTTGGCCCGAGCCGGATTATCCCTGGACGGATTGGATTACGCCGTTCCCGCCGAAGGCGAACCGTTGCCCGCGGACGGACGGATCCGCGTCGTGCGCGTGCGCGAGGAAATCCTGCGCGAACAATCGTCGATTCCATTCGAGCGTGCCAACCAACCCATGCCGGATTTGGAACTGGACCGGACCCAGGTAGTCCAACCGGGCGCCTTGGGCATCATGGAATCGATCATCCGAATCCGGTATGAGGACGATGTCGAAGTTGGCCGTACGCCGGAGGGCCAGCAAGTTCTGCTGCTCCCGCAAAAAAGAATCGTCGGGTATGGGACCAAAGTCGTCATTCGGACCGCCGATACTGCAGACGGCCCGATCGAATATTACCGCGCGATCACGGTGTATGCCACGTCCTATTCCCCATGTCGTCTAGGAATTTCGGTCTGCGGGCATACAACCTATTCTGGGAAAACCCTGCAAAAGGGAATGATCGCGATGGTATACAGCTGGTATTCCCTTTTTCGCGGCCAGGGCGTATACGTGGATGGATACGGGTCGGCGACCGTCGAGGACGTAGGCGTCGGTCCGAACGCCCCGTATTGGATCGACCTGGCATACCTCGATAACGAATACATCAGCTGGCATAGAAATACGACGCTGTATTTCCTGACCCCCATACCAGCGAATGTTCCCTGGGTCCTTCCGTGACGGACTCCGCTTCTCTCCCCGGCCCGGCTTACAGCGTCCGCCGGATGCTGCACGCTGCTGGTGTCCGGCCTCGAAAATCCCTCGGTCAGAATTTTCTCGTCGATGATGGTGCGCTCGCTCAGGTGGCTTCCGCGGCCGATATCGGGGCCGAAGACGTTCTGCTGGAAATCGGCGCTGGAGTGGGAAGCCTGACCCGACTCCTCGCGGCATGCGCCCGCCGCGTGATTGCTGTGGAGATCGACCCACT
>JBEKDW010000059.1:0-10701 GCA_050014155.1 Anaerolineales bacterium | reverse complement strand
GCTGGCCCACAGCAGGCGCTGGGGCCGCGCCCCGCGGGTGGCCAGCGTTTGGAATCGCGGTGCGGCAAAAATCTCGTGGTAGATCGAATATGCGAGCTTGGCGCTGGCGATCGCTGTCTGTCCGTGCACCGAACCGGCAAGGTCACCCTGCTCGCCGCCCGCGGAGATAATTTTTTCCAGCTCCGGATCCAGCAGTACGTCGATGCGGCTCAGGAAGAAACTGGCCACCGAAGCGAGCCCCTCGAGCGCCCCGCCCTGCGCCTCCCGGTCCTCCAACCCGCCGATGTAGGCTTCGGCCACCTCGCGGTACCGGGGAAGCCCGAACAGCAGCGTGATGTTGACGTTGATGCCCTCGCCGATCAGCCGGCGGATGGCGGGCAGCCCTTCGCGGGTTCCCGGCACCTTGATCATCAGATTGGGCCGGTCGACGGCAGCCCACAGGAGGCGGGCTTCGGCAATCGTGCCTTCGGTATCGCGGGCCAGATGTGGGGAAACCTCCAGGGAAACAAACCCGTCGCCGCCCGCGGTTTTTTCGTACACCGCGTGGAAGCAATCCGCCGCTTCGCGTATGTCGTCCACGGTCAACGTCTGGTAGATCTCCGACTCTTTCCGGTGTTCCAGCGCCAGGACGCGGATCGATTCGTCGTAATCGTGGCTTCCGGCGATCGCCTTTTCAAAGATCGAGGGATTGGAAGTGATCCCCGTAACGCCGTCTTCCGCGATCAGGCGCGCAAGCTCGCCGGATTTCAGCATCCCGCGGCGGAGAAAATCCATCCACAGACTCTGGCCCAGGGACTCCAGTTTTTTCAGCGGATTGTCGTTCATAACGATACCTCCTTCATTGCGGATGGGGCTCCGAAGTTGGAGCCGCCTTCCGGTTTTCCTTGCCGCGGGAGAGCGAGATGGCCGCCGCGATAAGGCACAGGACGATCGAGAAGAGGAACGCGTTGCGGATACCGAGGACGAAATTCTGCATCACTTGCGATCCCAGGGTGACGCTCGTGCCGACGAAAATCTGCATCATCACATCGTGCGGCAGGCTACCGGCGGCAACGGCCAGGGAAAGGGCGAAACTCACGACCATCCCGGTCTGGCGCAGGGTTGCGAGCGTCGCCGAGGCGACCCCTAACCGGTTTTTCGGCGCCGCAGTCATCGCGGCGCTGGTGTTGGGCGAGAAGAACAAACCGCCGCCCAATCCCATCACCGCCAGGCCCGCGGCGAGCACCGGGTACGGCGTATCGACCGCCAGGAAGCTCAACCAGAACAAGGCGGCGGCCTGCAACAGAAGACCGAGCGTGGCGGGGACGCGCGCCCCGATCCGGTCCGCCACGATCCCGCCGATCGGAGCCACGATGGCGCTGACCAGCGGCAGCGGGATAAGCAGCAACGCGGCGGTCAGCGGATCGAACCCGCGCACTCCCTGCAGATAAAAAATGATCAGAAAATTCACCGAGAACAGCCCGAGCGATTGCATCATCGCCGCCAATACCGAAAAATTGTAGACGCGGTTGGCAAAGAGCGTTAAATCCAGCACCGGATTCTTCGTACGCCGTTCCCAAAGGTAGAACAGGACAAGAAATACGGCGAAGCTCCCGAACAGGAGCAGGATCGGGGCCGAGGTCCAACTGAATTGGATCCCGAGCGTGAGCGCGAGCAGGATCGAAACCAGGCTCAGGCTGAATGCCAAAGCGCCGATTGGATCGAATTTTTCATTCGCGCCGCGGGTGGATATCTCGTGCAGGGCGACGTATCCCCACACTGCGCCGAAAATCCCGATTGGGATGTTGATAAAGAAGATCCAACGCCAGGAAGCGGCGTTGAGGATCAGCCCGCCGAGCACCGGCCCGAGCACACCGCCGGTGGCCCAAGTGATCCCGTTTATGCCAAGCGCGCGTCCGCGCTCACCCGGCGGGAACACTTCGGTCAGAATGGCGACGCTGTTGACCACCATCATCGCCGCCCCGGAACCCTGGATCAGGCGCGAAACAATCAACACGATGGCGCTCCCCGAAAGGCCGCAAAGCAATGACCCGGCGGTGAAGACGACAAACCCCAGGTTGTACATCCTTACCCGCCCGATCAAATCCGCCACCCGCCCGAACGTCAGCAGGAACACGGTGCTGATCAGCAGGTAGCCGATGATGACCCAGATCATTTCAATCAGGTCGGCGTGCAACTCGACCATCATATCCGGGAGGGCGAGGATCACGATGGTCGAATCGATCGCGGCCATCAAGGCGCCGATCGTGGTGACGCTGAGAGCGATCCACTTGTAGTCCACCCGGCCGCGCGATGCGGAAGGGTTCGGTGTGGCCGTTGCCGAGGTTTGGTTCCGGTTCATGCATTATCCTTTCGGTTCCGAAGAATAATTTCGATCGCGCGCCGATATACGGCTTCGGCTGTAAATCCATATTTGCGCCGGGCAACCTTTCCGTGTGCCGATGCATTGAAACGGTTCACGGAAAGTATCTCGATCTGCGGCTCGACCTAGGCCGTCCAATCCAGGGAATTATCTGCTTTGACCGCTAAAACTTTTTGACCTAAAACGGCAGCACGCTCGAAGCCGTCCTCTGGATGATCTCGAGCACGGGCGCCGGATACACGCCCAGCCATAGGATACCCAGTGCGAGCGCCCCCAGTACGATATTCCCCAGCCGGGAATCGAGAACCGCCGACTGACCGGGCCGATTTTCCGCCGCCGGTTGCTGGGCCATCATCAGAATCACCCGCAGATAATAGTAGAGGCCGATGGCGCTGGTGACGATCAGCACCACCGCGAGCAGCCAGACCGCCGATCCAAGGCCAGCCAGAAGCAGGTACGCCTTGCCGATGAACCCCGCCGTGAGCGGTATGCCAATGAGCGAAAGCATGGCTGCGGTAAGAACGAAGGCCGCCCAGGGCCGGCGCCAGAACAAACCGCGGTAATCATCCAGCTCCTGCGCCTCACCGCCGCTCCCGGAAAGCGTGGCGATTACGCCGAACGCGGCCAGGATAGCTACGAAGTACGCAGCCAGGTAGAGCGCAGCCGCCGTTACCGAGTTCGGGCCGGCAGCCAGGAGCGCCACCAGCAGATAGCCGAAATGCGCGATGGAGGAATATGCCAGCAGCCGTTTGACGTTGGTCTGCAGCAGCGCGAGCCAGTTCCCGGCGAACATCGAGACGGCGGCGATGACCACCAGGGCCACATACACGCCACCCTCGGACGAAATGGCGTACAGGGAGAAGATCCGTATCAGCACAGCAAAGACCGCGCCCTTGGAAACCGTCGCCATGAATCCCGCCACAGGCGCCGGCGCTCCCTGGTAAATATCGGGGATCCACATATGGAATGGAACCACGGCGAGTTTGAATCCTATCCCAACCAGCACCATCCCCAAACCGGCAACCATCAGCACCGGGTGTAGCGTGCCGGCGGCTGCGGAATCCGGGAGCAGGATTCGGCTGAGCACTAGCGTTCCGCGGTCGGTGTAAATCAGCGCCGCCCCGAACAGCAGAAACGCGGAAGAGATCGACGCCAGAATCAGATATTTAATCGCCGCCTCGATTCCGAATGGCTCCGTACGCAGGTAGGCGATCATCCCGTAAAGCGAAACCGTCAATAGTTCCAGCGAGAGGAACAGCGAGGCGAAATGCACGCTCGCCGGAAGGATGCAGGCGCCCAAAGTCGCGGTCAGGAGCAGCAAGTAGAACTCCTCGCGTCGGATGTGCCGCCGCTCAAGATATCCAAAGGAGAAACCCGCCGCCGCAAAGGCCGCGGCGATGAGCAGACCGTCAAAGAAGATCGTGAACCCGTCCACTTCCATAAGCGGGGTGACGGCTCGCGGTGCCACGCTTAAAGCGACGGGCAGAGCGGCGAATGCCAGCGCCAATCCGGCCATCGTCAGACCGGCCGTGAGGCGATGGTTCCGCACGACGGTTATTGCCAGCAGCACAGCCACGACCGCGCCAGTCAGAATCAGGAAAGGCAGCAGCGCCGTGAAATCGGCGGGCATCATGGCCGGCCCGCCGGATCGAATGGAATGGAAGCGGCATCGATGCTATCCCGCGGCGCGAGGCCGATGGCCGAAGAGCGAGTGGATGCGGGTTGCCGGAAAGAGACGGACGCATCGGATTGGATATTGGCGAGTGCGGGACGCACCGTATCAAGCACCGGTTGCGGATAGAGGCCCAGAATGATCAGCGCCAACGCCTGCACTGCGAACAGAACGAACTCCCGGCCGTCCAGGTCGGTCACCTTGCCGTCGCCTGTGTAGCTGCCGGTAAAGACGCGCTGCACCATCCACAGCGAGTAGACCATGGCGGCGATGAAGCCGAGCGTCGCGAAGACCGCGGCAACCACGCTCACCTGGTAGGTTCCCAGCAGCACGAGCAGCTCGCCGACGAAGTTTCCCAGGCCCGGAAGTCCGAGCGAAGCCAATGCGAAGAACAGGCCGAAGCCTCCCATCTTTGGCATGACGCTCCACAGCCCGCCCATTTTCTTCAGATCGCGCGTGTGCAGACGGTCCTGCAAGCCGCCGGCCATGATGAACAGCGCACCGGTGCTCAGCCCGTGCGAGAGGATGATGATCACCGCGCCCTGCAGCGCGAACGCGTTTCCGGCGAACGCGCCCAGCAATACAAACCCCATATGGCTGACACTGGTGTAGGCGATCATTCGTTTGAGGTCGGTCTGGGCGAAGGCCAGCAGCGCGCCGTAGAGAATTCCAACCACGCCCAGCGCCATGGCCACCGGTGCGATGGTATGCGCCGGGCCGGGGAATAGCGGGATGAGGAAGCGCAGGAACCCATAGGCGCCGGCTTTCAGGACCAACCCGGCGAGGATCACGCTGCCCGCGGTCGGAGCCTCCGCGTGCGCATCCGGAAGCCAGGTGTGGATTGGCACGACCGGCAGTTTCACGGCGAACGCCAGCCCAAAACCGAGCATCAGCCAAAACGCGGTTTGAAGCGGCATCGCCGTTCCGAGGAGCGACATGTAATCGAAGGTATACACGCCCGTACCGTTGCCGTGAACCAGATACAAACCGACCGTTGCAAGCAGCAGGAACAATCCGCCGGCTTGGGTGAAGATGAAGAATTTCAGCGCAGCGTAGCTGCGGTTTTCATGACCCCAAATTCCGATCAGAAGATAGAGCGGGATGAGGATCAGCTCCCAGAAGAAATAGAAGAGGAGCAGATCGAGCGCCAGAAAGATGCCGGTCAGCGCGGCCAGCACCCAAAGCACATTGAAGTGGAAGAAACCAACCCGCTCCTGGATTCCCTTCCAGGAAGCGGCCACGGAAAATATTCCCAAGAGGCTGGTGAGGAGGCAAAGGACGAGGCTCAATCCGTCCAGGCCGAAGTGGAATGCGGCGCCGAGTTGTGGAATCCACGGCCGGCTCGCTTCCAACCACCACCGGCCCTGCGGCACCGGGCCCGCCATTCCGGAATTCTCCACCCACAGAACGACCAGCACGATCGTCTGCACGGCGAGGAAGAACAGCGAAATCCACCGCGAAAGATCCGGCCGAGCGCGGCCGGCCCACCACGCCAGAAAGGCGCCCGGAACGAGCCAGAGAACGAGGAAGAAAAGTATCATCGCAGCACCGCCGTTGCGATCAAAATAATTGCGCCCATCACGATTCCCGCCGCGTACCACCGCACGTATCCGCTTTGCAACGTGCGCAGAGCGCGCGCGACCGCCGCGTTAAGCTCCGCGATCCAGCCGAAGATCCGATCGAAGAAATCATCCTTGTTCATCCTTGCCAACGCGGCATACGGCCGCGCGACCAGTACTTCGGCCAGCCAATCGAAGACGTCATGCTTATTCACTCTCGCCAAGAAAATATATGGCCGGATGATCAACCGCTCGTACAACCCATCGAAACCCCACCCGGAAAACCAGAACCTGCTCAGCGCATTCCCCGCGGGTGAGAGCGCCAGCCTCGCACTCCATCCCGGCCGCCGCAGGAAGAATACGTAAGCGAGCGCAATCCCCAGCAGCACAGCGATCGCGGAGATAAGCTGGAGTAGCGCCTCTGCCCCCTGCCCTCCGTGCGCAATCATCGGCGGAAGGCTGTTCATGATGAAGTTGGAAAAAGCTGGAAAATTTCCCAAGGTCTCCGGCAACTCCACAAAACCCGCGCCGATCGAGAAGACGGCCAGCACCACCAGCGGAATAGAAATGCGGATGCCGGGTTGTTTCATCGGGGAGGCTTCCACCACTTTGGGCGACGGCGCGCCGAAGAAAACCCGGAAGACAACCCGGAAGGTATACAGCGCGGTGAGCAACGCCCCGGCCAAACCCGCCGCCCACAACACCGGTCCGCCCCCAGGCGAGGACCAGACGTCCCAGAGAATTTTGTCCTTGCTGTAAAACCCGGCCGTCAAGAGCGGCAGGGCGGAGAGCGAGGCGGCGCCTATCAGGAAGGTCCAATACGCCAGCGGCTGCCTTGTTCGCAGACCGCCCATGTGGAAAATATCGTGATCCTCCTCGAGCGCCGCGATAATCACGCCCGCGCCGAGGAACAGCAGCGCCTTGAAGAAGGCGTGAGTCCAAAAGTGGAAGATCGCCGCCGACCAGGCACCCGCGCCGAGCGCCAGGAACATATAGCCGATCTGGCTCATCGTGGAATAGGCCAGCACGCGTTTGATGTCTCGCTGAACCAGCGCGCTCATCCCCGCCAGGAGCAGCGTCGCCGCGCCGATGATGGCGGTAACAAGCATGACCGGCGGTGCGAGGGAGAAGAGGACGTTGGTCCGGGCGATAAGGTAGACGCCCGCGGTGACCATCGTGGCGGCATGGATCAGCGCGCTGACGGGGGTCGGACCGGCCATCGCATCCGGGAGCCAAACCTGCAACGGGAGCTGCGCGGATTTACCCAGCGCGCCCGCAAGCAGCAACGCCGCTGCGGCGATCGCAATCGCCGAACCCGGCGCCCATTTCGCGGCCGCGTCCTGCATCAGTGGTTGGATCTGCAGCGTCCCCAGGTCGCTGTAGAGCAGGAACAACCCGATCGCAAACGCCGTATCGCCCACGCGCGTCACCAGGAACGCCTTTCGGGCCGCGCGACCGTTGGCTTCTTCGCGGTACCAGAATCCAATCAATAGGTAGCTGGCCAGCCCCACACCCTCCCAGCCCAGATACAGGAGCACCAGGTTGTCGGCCAGCACAAGGATGAGCATCGCAGCGACGAATAGGTTCATGCAGGCGAAGAACCGGTTGTAGCCTTCGTCGGCGGCCATGTGCTCCACGGAATACAGGTGGATCAGGAATCCGACAAAGGTGACGACAAAAATCATCGTCAGGGAAAGCGAATCCAGGCGGAACGCGACGGCGAGGTTCAACCCGCCCACGTTCATCCAAGTCCAAACGGATTGATCGAACGCCGACCCGGCATTGGGCGGTGCGAGGAACGCCACTCCGATCAGCAGCGTGAGCAGTGCCGACAGCCCTACCGAACCGACGCCCACCATCGAGGTGACGGCATGCGGCAGCCGCCGGTTGCCCAGAAGCGTCAGGACAATAAAACCGGCGAGCGGCAATGCGGGAACGAGCCAGAGGAGAGACAGCAACCTACCCTCGCATTCCGGACGCGTCGTCGACGTTGAGCGACTGATGCCGGTGCTGGAACAGCAGCACCAGCGCCAGACCGATCGATACTTCCGCGGCGGCCACCGTCAGGATGAACAGGAACAGGATCTGTCCGTCCGGCTGTTGCCAGTGCGAACCGGCCACCACGAATGCCAGCCCGGCGGAGTTGAGCATCACCTCGAGGGAGAGCAGGATGAAGAGGAGGTTGCGCCTCGCCAGGACTCCGACCAGGCCCAACGCGAACAAGACCGCGGCCAGCATCAATCCGTGTTCAACGGGAACCTGAGCCATCAGGATCCTCCCTTCCCTTCCGGATTTTCTTCCTCACCGGGCAAGGCGCGTCGACCGAGATGAGACGCACTCACCAGCGCGGCCAATAGCAAGATCGACGCCAACTCCACTCCCAGCACGTATGGACCGAGCAGAATGACCCCCACCTGTACCGGGACCACTTCACCTGCGCCGGTGCTTCCCGCCACATTCCCGGCAAAGAGGTAAACAAGTTCCAGCCCGAGGATGGCGGAAAGAATCGACGGTCCGATCCAGAGCCTCCAATCCCGTAGCGGCGCATCTCCGGCTCTTTCCCCGCCGGCCGGATTGAGCATCATGATCACAAAGATGAACAGCACCATGATCGCACCGGCGTAGATGATCACCTCCAGCGCCGCGGCAAAGGGCGCTCCTAGCGTGAAAAAAACCAGGGCGACGGAAAGCAGCGACACCACCAGATACAGGAGCGCGTGCGCCGCATTCCGCCGGGTGATCGCGATCGCCGTGGTAAGCACCGCCACTGCACCCGAAATGTAAAAAACCACGTTCATCCTTCGGCTCCCTTCGCCCTACACTCAGTAGGGTGCGGAAAACAAGACCCATGTCATTGCGAGCCTCGCCCCGGCTTCGCAGGGCGAGGCCGGGGGAGCGGAGCGACGAAGCAATCTGGGGTTTCCGACGAGAAAAACGAGATTGCTTCGCTCCCTTCGGTCGCTCGCAATGACATTAACTTTTTTTTCGGCAGCCTACTCCTAGGGCATCAGGCTGCGAACGTCGACGGGAGGCTCCTCGTTCTCCGCCTCGCCCTTGTCTTTCCCGCCGACGGCCACTCCGGCCACCCGGTAAAAATCGTATCCGGGATACTTTCCCGGTCCGCTGATGAGCAAGTGTTCCTTCTCGTACACCAGGTTCTGACGCACATACTCGCCCATCTCGAAATCCGGCGTGAGCTGGATTGCGTAGGTCGGGCAGGCATCCTCGCAGAACCCGCAAAAAATGCAGCGCGAGAAATTGATCCGGAAGAATTTCGGGTAGCGCCGGCCATGCTCGTCCTCCGCCGCCTGCAAGGCGATGCACTCCACCGGACAGACCGCCGAACACAGGTAGCAGGCCACGCAGCGTTCCCCGCCCGCCGGATCCCGCGTCAGCACGATCCGGCCCCGGTAGCGCGGTGGCATGCTTGGCTGCACATCCGGATACTGCACCGTCACCCGGCGCCGGAACGTGTGGCTCAGCATGACCCATAACCCTTTGAGGATGCTTACCATTTCCGTCTCCTCAACGCGTCCAAAGCAGGACTGCGCCGGTTACCAGCAAATTCAGCAAGGTCAGCGGCAGCAGCAGCTTCCATCCCAGCGCCATCAACTGATCGTACCGCGGGCGGGGCAACGTGGCGCGCATAAGGATGAAGCCGCCGATGAAAACAAACGTTTTGAGCAGGAACCAGACGACGGGCGGAAGTACCGGCCCCAGCCAGCCGCCGAAGAACAGCGTGGCGATCAGCGCCGAGATCACCGTGATCGAGAGATACTCGCCGACGAAGAACATCCCGAACTTCATGCCGGAGTATTCCGAATGGTAGCCGGCCACCAGTTCGCTGTCGGATTCCGGTAGATCGAACGGCGAACGATGCGCCTCGGCCAATCCGGCCATGAAAAACACGAGCAAGCCGAAAAATTGCGGAATGCAAAACCAGAGGCTCTTTTGGGCTTCCACGATCCGTCCCAGGTCGAAGCTTCCGGCGATCATCACAACCCCCATCAGCGAGAGTCCCATGAATACTTCGTAGGTGAGCACCTGCGCCGCGGCGCGCATCCCGCCCAGCAGCGAATACTTGCTACTGGACGACCAGCCGGCCAGCACCACGCCGTACGCGCCGAGCGAGCTGATGGCCAGGAAGTACAGCACACCGACGTTGAGACGGACAACCGCGATGCCCGAAGTAACCGGCAGGATGGCGAAGACCATCAGCCCGGCGGCGAACACGATACCCGGCGCGAGGACGAACACCGCCCGGTCGGCGAACGGCGGGATCCAATCCTCCTTGGTGAAAATCTTGATGATGTCGGCCACCACCTGAAGCAGCCCGAAAGGTCCCACCCGGTTGGGCCCGTAGCGATCCTGCCACAGCGCCAGCAGCCGACGTTCGCCCCAGATCAATCCGGCCGCGATCGTCAAGGCCGCCGCCAGGACGCCGACGATTGTCAGCAGGTGTAGGACGACATCGCTCACGATTGAGCTCCTTCGGGTGAAGTACCCCTCCCCTTCCCCTCCTCAAATTGGGAAGGGGTTAGGGGAGAGGTCGGAAGACTCTTTTTCACCGTGCACCAGGTCGGCAGCCCGAATCGTTCCATTCCCGGCAGGCTTGACGGCAACCCGGCTACGCCCCGCGGCAGGGAAGCCGCGATTTTCACCGGCAACTCGAGCGAAATGCCGTCCGGCTCGAGCTGCACGGTATCGCCTTCGGCAATATTTTGATCAGCGGCATCCGCGGGATGGAGTGCCACGTATTGGCCCGGAGTCAATTCCGCGATCCCGCGGCTCAACGCGCTCAACGGCTCCGATCCAAAGATGTGATATAGGGGAACGAGCAACAGCCGCCCGTCACGCGGTTCGAAGGTCGTCGGAACGGTTCGGAAGAAATCCGGTTGCGCGCCGGCATGCGGCTCGATCAGCCGTTTCCCTGGATCTCCGCCCCGCAGGGCTCCGCCGATCTCCGACTGGAACTTATTGACCGCCTGGTCGGAATTCCATCCGGGCGCCCAGAAACGCGGGATCAGCGCCGGGGGCGGCAGCCCTTCGTCGCCTTCCATGGAAAACGCCAGCGGCGAATCCGGATCGTAGTAGGCCTGGGGCTGCTC
>JBEKDW010000058.1:0-13913 GCA_050014155.1 Anaerolineales bacterium | reverse complement strand
GACGGCGCCCAACCGGCTGCGCCCGACCGATACTTTTCTGGCGCTCTGTTTCCCCGATTTCATCCGGTCGCTTCCAGGGATCTATGTCGATTTGGGTTTCGGTCAATCTCCTTCCACAACCGTCGAGACGGCCCGCCGGTTACGCCACCTGAATCCCGGCTTGAGGCTCGTCGGCGTGGAGATCGATCCAGAGCGGGTCGCCTCCGCCCAACCCTGGTCCGGTCCGGGGTTGGATTTTCGTCTCGGAGGTTTCAACCTGCCGCTGGGCAAAGCGGAGCCTTCGGCGGTGATTCGCGCAATGAATGTGCTCCGGCAATACCCGGAAAGCGAATATGCCGCATCGATCGCTGTGCTCGCGCGATCCCTGACCGAAGACGGACTGCTGCTCGAAGGGACCAGCGATCCGCCAGGCCGGTTAATGGCGTTCAACCTGTATCGCCGCGAGGGGGAGATCCTCACCCTCGACTGGCTGATTTTCTTCGCGCGTTTGCGCCATCCCTTCGAGCCGCGGTCTCTCCAGGCGGTGCTTCCCAAAAATTATATCCATCATGCCCGACCCGGGAGCGGGCTGGACGCCCTCTTCGGCGATTGGGAGAAGTGCTGGCAGCGCGCCCGCGGCCGGGGCGGGGAAGACCGGCGGCTCCAATTCTCGCTCGCCGCCCGCCTTCTCCTCTCCGATTGCGGCTACTCCATAGATGCCCGCTCCACACTCCTCCGCCGCGGGTTTCTCCGGCTGCAATCCGTCCCATCGGTAGTCTGACACACATCGTCCGCGTAAAAAAGCGCCGGTCACCGGATTAAAAACAAAAGCGACCCGAACGGCCGCTCTTGTATATTCCCCAGGCATAAATCTAGCGCTTGCTTTTTTTGCCCGCCTTGGCCTTGCGCTCGCGGAGCATTTCTTTTTCCATCTTGCGGCGGAACTTCGCCGCTGTCTCGATGGCCGCCTTCTTCGACTTATAGAGATGGATGTAGAACCGCTTGTTGTGCACTTTCCCCTCGAGCTTGTAGTACACGCTCACAACCGGCATCAGGGTTCGACCTTTATTGCCCTTGGTATAGGTCACGCTGACCCCGTTGATCCCGGTCGAATTATTGCTCTGCGCCTTGGCGCGGTAAGGTGCACGATTTCGACGCGTCCGGATAATCTTCTTGGCTTTCATGGTTCACCTCGCTTGGGAAATCCTTTTCGGTTCCCAATTCCTTTCCCATTTGGATTGTCGGCCTAAAAAAACCCGAACTACATTGCCCCGTTTCCACCTCTCTTCTACGGTTTCGATAATAAAAAGCCGGGGTTTCCCCCGGCCTTCTTCATTCGGTTACCGTATTGGGAGCGGCCACTTCTCCTGCCGCTTCCTCCATCAACCGGTATCCTGTCCCGGCAGGGATAAGTTTACCGATGATCACGTTCTCTTTCAAGCCCAGCAGCGGATCGAGCCGGCCTTCGATGGCAGCGCCCGCCAGCACCTTGATGGTGTGCTGGAAGGAGGAAGCCGAAAGGAAGGAGTCGGTGCTCAAGGAAGCCTTGGTTACGCCCAGCAGCACCGGGGCCGCCGTGGCGGGCTGCTTCCCGTCGGAGAGCAGTTTCTCGTTGATGTCCTGCAAGCGGAAGCGTTCCACCAGTTCTCCCGGCAGGAAATCCGTGTCGCCGGGCCGGACCACCTGCACTTTGGCCAGCATCTTGCGCAGAACAACTTCGAAGTGCTTGTCGTTGATGTTCTGCCCCTGGGCGCGGTACACCTTTTGGATCTCGGTGAGCAGATATAGTTGGCAGGCTTCCCGGCCCTGGATGCGTAAAATCCGGTGCGGGTTGAGCGACCCTTCGGTGAGATTCTGGCCGGCCTCCACGCGCGAACCCTCGGCGATGATCAGCCGGGCGCCGCTCGGGATTTCGTACTCCGCCTCTTCGCGGTGTTCGTAGGTGATTACCACCTTGTGTTCCCGCACGCGGGCTTTACCGGCATGTTCGGCGATGATCTCGGCGTCTCCGCGCGTGGCCAGCACCACCCCGGCTTCCACGGCGATGTTGTCCTCGATTTTCAGGGACCAGTTCCCCGGCACCTGGTATTCGTCGCGGAGAATTTCGCTCGAGACGATCTTAATTGTGCGGTGCCCGGTTTCCGAGCGGTGGATTTCCACCAGGCCGCCGATTTCGGTAACAATCGCCTCGCCTTTGGGTTTCTTGCGCGCCTCGAAAAGCTCCTCGACGCGCGGGAGGCCCGAGGTGATGTCTCCACCGGCGGCGACGCCGCCGGTGTGGAAGGTGCGCAGTGTGAGCTGGGTGCCCGGCTCGCCGATGGACTGCGCGGCGACAATGCCCACCGCAACACCCATCTCGACCATGTTGCCGCGGCCCAGATCCAGTCCATAGCACGTCTGGCACAGCCCGTGGCGCAGATCGCACGTCAGCGGGGAACGGACGACCACTTCTTCCAATCCGGAGGCGGTGATGCGTTTGGCCTCTTCCATGTTGATGATTTCGGTTGGGCCGACGATCAGCTCGCCGGTATGCGGATCGACCACTTTCTGCGCCGCCACACGCCCGAACAAGCGCGAGTCAAACGTCTGTCCCGCTACGTCGTCCCGGCGGCGGATGTGGATGCCATCTTCCGTCCCGCAGTCGGTGTCCATGATGATCAGGTCTTGGGCCACGTCCACCAGGCGCCGGGTGAGATACCCGGCATCGGCCGTGCGTAACGCGGTATCGGCCAAGCCTTTGCGCGCACCGTGGGTGGAGATGAAATATTCCAGCGCGGTCAGGCCGTCGCGGAAGTTCGAACGGATGGGCAGCGGGATAATGCGCCCCGCCGGGTCCGCCATCAGGCCGCGCATGCCGGCCAACTGGGAGATCGGTCCGAACCCGCCTTTGGTCGCGCCCGAAAGCGCCATCGTACTTAGATTGCCGGTCGGATCCATGTGGCGGCGGACGGCGTCGGTTACTTCGGTCAGCGCCTTCTGCCACAGGTCGATGATGCGCTCGTTTTGCTCCTGTTCGGTGAGGAGTCCGCGGCGGTAGTCCTTCTCCATCAGCTCCTGTTCTGCCAATGCGCGGTTGATGATCTCGACCTTCTCGGGGGGAACGGTGATATCGGAAACCGCGATCGTCGTGCCGGAGCGCGTGGCGTATTGAAAGCCGATGTCCTTGATCCGGTCCACTACCTCGATGGTGGCGTCCGACCCGAGCACCATATTCTCCGGCAGAATCATGTTGAACAGCACCCGTCCGGCGGTGGTTTGCACCAGGCGTTTCTGGGCGCGGGCGAAGCGTTCGCCCTTGTCGCTGAACCAGGTCATTGTCTGCAAGACGATGGGGGAGTGGAGATCCAGTTTCCCCAACCGGTAGGCCAGTTCCACTTCCTCCATGCTGGCGAAGTGCGGCTGCTTTGCCAATTCCGGTATTTCCAGGCGGGGATCCGTAAGGGTCAGGTAATACACACCCAGAACCATATCCTTGGTCGGGCTGACGATCGGCTCGCCGTCGGCCGGTTTGAGCAGGTTCTTGGTCGAAAGCATCAGCGTCCGGGCTTCCGTCACCGCCCGTTCCGATAGCGGCAGGTGCACGGCCATCTGGTCCCCATCGAAGTCGGCGTTGAACGCGGCGCACACCAGGGGATGGATGTGAATGGCTTTGCCTTCCACCAGCACCGGCTCGAACGCCTGGATGCCCAGGCGGTGCAGCGTCGGCGCCCGGTTGAGGAGAACCGGCCGGTCGTGAATCACTTCTTCCAGGACTTCCCACACTTCGGGGCGTTCGCGCTCGATGAAGCGCCTCGCGCCCTTCACGTTGTTGGCATATCCGTAGGCCACGAGTTTGGCAATCACGAAGGGGCGGTACAGTTCCAGCGCCATCACCTTGGGGAGACCGCACTGGTAGAGTTTGAGTTTGGGGCCGACCACGATCACCGATCGGCCGGAATAATCCACGCGTTTGCCGAGCAGGTTGCGGCGGAAGCGGCCCTTCTTGCCCTTAAGCATATCGGAGAGCGATTTCAGTTCGCGGCGTCCGCGGCGGGAAAGCGCCTTGCCGCGCTGCGAATTGTCGATCAGCGAATCCACCGCCTCCTGCAGCATGCGTTTCTCGTTGCGCACGATCACGTCCGGCGCGCCCAGCTCGATCAGCCGCTTGAGCCGGTTGTTGCGGTTGATCACCCGGCGGTAAAGGTCGTTCAGGTCGGAGGTGGCGAACCGCCCGCCGTCGAGCTGCACCATCGGGCGCAGTTCAGGCGGGATGACCGGCAGCACGGTGAGGATCATCCACTCCGCTTTGTTGTGCGACCGCCGGAAGGCTTCCACCACCTTCAGGCGCTTGGAGGCTTTCTTCTTCCGCTGCTTGCTCTTGGTGGTGCGCACGTCCTTCCAAAGCGTTTCGGCCATTTTGTCCAGGTCCAGAGCGCGCAGAATTTCGTAAAAAGCTTCCGCGCCCATTTCCGCCTTGAACACCTGGCCCCAGCGCGTCTTCAGTTCGCGGTAGCGGCTTTCGCCGAGGAAGGAGAGCTGTTGGATCTCCATCAGTTCTTCGCGCTGCTGCAGCAGGGACTCTCGCGCTTCCTGGGTTTGATCCTCGATCTGGTTCCGCAGTTGGCCGAGCGTCTCGTCGGTTTCCGCTTTGGCCTTCTCTTTTTCCATGCGGATCTTTTCGATGGCCCGGTCGCGCTTTTCCTTCAGTTCGCTTTCAATTTCCTCCAGGCGCGTCTTCACCGCCTTCTGCAATACGGCGGTGTGCTTGGGGGCGACGGTTTCGCCCTTGTCGACGATCAGCGTGGAGGTTGGTTCGAATTCGATTGCTACCCGGATAGTGCTGCCCTGCTTTTCCTTTAACGACTGCTCCATCCGCTGGCCTTCTTTGATCAGCGGATCGAGGCGTTCGCTCACGTCTTCGTCGAATTTTTCCCTGGTGTGCTGGATCTTCTCGTCCAGTTCCGCGATGTGCTTTTCGTGCGCGATCTTTACCTGTTTGATCTTCTGGTTGATCTCGGCCCCTTGCTTGTCCTCGGCCTTGGCCAGATCGTCGTCGAGCCGTTTCAGCGCCTTCTGGCGCGCGTCCTCGTCGACGTGAGTGATCACGTACTGCGCGAAATACAGCACGCGGTCGAGGTTTCTGCGGCTGATGTCCAGAAGCAAGCCGAGGTAGGAGGGAACGCGGCGGGTGTACCACACGTGCGCCACCGGAGCCGCCAGTTCGATGTGTCCCATCCGCTCGCGGCGGACCGAGGAGCGGGTAACTTCCACACCGCATTTATCGCAGATGACGCCACGATGGCGGACGTTCTTGTATTTTCCGCAATAGCATTGCCAATCGCGGGTCGGTCCGAAGATTGCCTCGCAAAACAGGCCGTCTTTCTCCGGGCGTAGGCGCCGGTAGTTGATCGTCTCCGGCCGCGTGACCTCTCCGTAGGACCAACTTCGGATCGTATCGGGGGAGGCAAGGGATACCTTCAGCGAAGTTATGCCTTTGGCTTCCACAATTCACTCTCCACTAGAAGAACTGAGGGATTGCACCGTTCGGGATGCCATGTGGGTTAAAGCAGGCAAAACAAGCGCATGGGGCATCGCCCACGCGCTCGTCTTCTGGAGATATAGCTTATGGTGAGTATTTTACTGTTCGAATACCATTCGGTCAAGGGTTGGCATACTTTAAATTGAAGAGGCTGGCTTGATGGTGATTTAACTTCCTTTAATAATTGCCTTTTTCAAGGACAAAGATGAAATCGTAAAGGGTGCGTGTTCCTGAAACTCAGCCTTCCGAAATTGTCTTCGAATTCCCAACCTGAATTTCCGATAATCTCCTTCCCCGTTCGGCCAATTCGAGACATCCTCTTCTTTTAACTCAACACCTCCTCTTCCATCCCACGTGAACGGCACGACCAGTTTGCCAACCTCCGCCCGTCTCTTTATGAGGCCCGAAGTTTTTTACTCTTGCACGACGAGCGTTTATTCGACTCCCGGGAGCGGCACCTCCCGTGAGAAGCAAATGACGTGAATCTCCTCCGAGAAAGCTACCTCCCAGCAAACTCCACAGACAGGAATGTTCTTGCCGTCCGCTTTACCGGGCATTGTCTGGCGGGAACCTCCTGTCCCCGAATGGCGTCCTTATGAATATCCGCAGAATGCATTTCGGGAGGAAACTATGAGAAAACGATTCCCAATTCTCGTCTTTGTCATCCTGCTCTTTATCGTCCTGCTTGCCGGTTGTGCATTGCGCAGCGCGGCGACGAACGCTGCGCTTCATTTCCCCAAATCCCAAACCGGGGTTTCCATCGGCTCACAGGGGCCGTCCCAGGTCGAAGCGGGTGCTTCTCTCAGGGGCGACCAATCGGGTATGGAGCTGCCCACCATGGCGTTGGCTCCCGGCGACGAATCTTCCGCTTCCGGGAACACTGGCAGCGGTTCCCCAATGATTGTCAAACAAGGCCAAATCCATCTGCTGGTGAAGGATACCGACCAGTCGATCGACCGGCTGACGCAGATCGTCTCGGACAGCGGCGGATATATCGTCAGCAACCGCGTGTGGTTCGAACCGAACCAGGAAGCGAATTACAAATACGCCTCTTACACTATCGCCGTCCCTGTGGATCAATTTGAAAACGCCCTGCTGCGTTTGCGCGATCTTTCCCTCCGGGTGGTGGACGAAAGCGCCGGCGGGCAGGATGTATCCGAGGAATACGTCGACCTGGAATCGCGGCTGAATAACCTGGAATCCACTCGCGATCGAATCCGAGGTTTTCTGGACCAGGCACAGACCGTCGACGAATCACTTCGGATTAACCAGGAGCTGTCTACCATCGAGGATCAGATCGAGCAGGTAAAGGGCAGAATGAATTACCTTTCCCACCGGGCTGCGTATTCCACCATCACCGTGCAATTGGATCCCGAGCTGCCCAAGGTCGCCGTTCCCACGCCTGCGCCCTCGGATTGGGACCCCAGCCGCACGTTTGAAAAAGCCGGCAGCCTGGCCATCGAGGTGGCGCAGTTCCTGGTGGATGCAGCGATTTATCTCGCCGTCTGGCTCCCATTCGTCGTTCCCGTTCTTATTGTATGGGCCGTCTACCGAATCATTTCGCTAAAAAGGAAAACGACCTGACCTTCGCAGCACTTTTCAGCAATTTATTTCGAAAAAACCGCCGGCCATGTTCTCCGGCGTTTTTTTTAATGCGCTGGGTTATCCCCAACCCAGGAATGCATTTTGATTCAGATTAGAAAAGGAAAGTGGAATGTTATAATTTCCAGGTCAAGATCCCGGAGAATCCATATTAATGACTATAAACCGTTCAGCGATTGTAACTCGCACATTGGGGATATTTGCATGAAAGAGCTGTCGCCACAGTCAAAAGTTTTTCTCCGCGGAATCGAACTACTCCTGGCGTCGATTCTAGTGGTGGGAGCTGTGGCGTATCTGTTGATCTATCTCTATGTCGCCGGGATGCGCCTGCGTTATCCGTACGAACTGGAATGGATCGAGGGAGGTCTGGTGGATCAGGTCGGGCGCATTCTCGCCGGACAGAGCGTTTACGGCCCCCCCAGTATATCGTTCACTCCTTTCCTGTATACACCGTTGTATTTTTATCTGGCCGCGATCCCTGCCAAGATTTTCGGGACCGGCTTTTTCCCTCTGCGGCTGGTTTCCTTCTTCGCGTCCCTGGCGGCCATCGGGGGGATTTTCTGGATCGTGTACCGCAACGGCCGGGACTTGCTGGCCTCGATTCTCGCGGCGGGTTTGTTCACTGCTTCCTACCGGATCACCGGCGCCTGGCTCGATGTGGCCCGCGTGGATTCGCTCTCGATCGCTCTCCTGGTATTTTTCTGGCTTTCCATTCCGCGGAACCCGGGCCGCGGGCGGTGGGTATTGACCGGCGTCCTCGCCGCGCTGATGTTCCTCACCAAACAGACGATGCTCATCGCGCTGCTGCCGTTCGCCCTGGTCCACCTCGTCCAATACCGGCGCCGGGCGGTATGGATGGCGGCCGGATTTGTGATCCCGGTCGCAGCCGTGACGCTTCTCCTCAATCTCGCTACGAGCGGTTGGTATTCCTTCTACACCATTAACCTTCTGGCGCAGCAAACAGACTGGCTCTCCAAGGACATCATCATCGGCTTTTGGACAACCGATCTATTCCGCCATTATGCCGTCGCGATTTTCTTTTCCCTGGCGGGTATCACCCTCCTCTTCCGGCAGGCCCGTTCGGAATTCTGGAAATGGCTCTCCCTGCTGGCCGGGGCCGTGCTGTGTTCCTTTTTGTCGCGCATCAAAGAAGGCGGATACGACAACGTTCTCCTGCCCGCGGTGGCCATGCTCGCCGTGTTGCTGGGCATCGGTTGGAAGCGAGTGGCGCATAGCCTGACGCGCATTCCCTCACTGGCACGCTTCGCCGTTGTGATCGCCTTGATGGTCGCCGCCGGGTACCAGTTCTATCACCTGAGGTTCAACCCCCTGGACCAGATCCCCACGCCGGAAAACTACAGCGCCGGCCAACGGTTCCTCGAATATATTTCCAGCATCCCGGGCGAAGTGTACATCCCTTACCATACGTATTACGCCGCAATGGCGGGTAAGCCAACGTATGCCCACCAATCCGCGCTGTGGGACGTCCTGCGTGGTCAAACGGCAGACCGCGGGAAGGAAATCCTCATCCAATCGATCTCCGAAGCCGTCAACAACCATCAATTCAACGCGATCATTCTCGACGGCGCCGGGGAGTGGAATTTTCTCTACGGATTGGATTCAAATTATTCCCCGCAGCCGGAAATTATTCCCGCCGCTTCCTCCCCGGTACCGCTCACCGGATGGCAAGTCAGCCCGCAGACCGTCTTCCTTCCGGTTGCAGCCGGTCGCGGGAACACCCCATCTACTTCCTCTCCATTCGTTTTTAATGAACAACGAGCTTTGATTTCCTGCAATTCATTCCTTCAAAATTCTTCCATCTTCGATTGGATACTGAGGATAAAATTTTTTATGATGCCCACGTGTACTCAACGGGCATCCAAAGTATCCTTCAATTTAATGTAAAAATGTACGATCTAAAAATATCATGCTAATTCTTTTTAAATAGGGGGATGGCAAATCAGCATGAAAAATCCAGCTGTCTATATCATGGCAAGCCAAAGACACGGTGCACTTTACATCGGGGTGACAAGCAATCTAGTCAGTCGTGTTTGGCAACACAAGTCAGATATCCTGCCAGGTTTCACGAAGAAATATCAAATCCATCTTCTCTTCTATTATGAAGTGCATAAGACAATGCGGATGGCTATCTCGCGCGAGAAACAAATAAAGAAATGGAACCGTGCTTGGAAGGTAAGACTTATTGAAAAAAAGAATCCTTGTTGGGAAGATTTATACGGTAGGCTTTAGGGCTAATAAAGAACGCGTGGGTTTGATTCCCGCCAAAAACACGCGGGAATGACAGCGATCTTTATGTACGTCATGCCCGAGTGCACTTATCGGGCATCCACGAATTAGGAGATATTTCGCATGGGTTGGTTTTGGATTCCCGCCAAGTACACGCGGGAATGACATCACCGCTTGGCGGTGGACTCCGGCTCTATTCCTCTTCCGCACCCACCAGCCGTTTCCATTCGCCGTGGATGCCGTCCTCGCTCACCCCGTAATAGCAGCGGATGCCGTTCGGTGTGCGCTGCAGCAAGTCGTAATGTGATTCGCCGCGGTGCGAGCGCTTTTTCACCATCGCCAGATCGCCCTGCCAGGCGATGGCGTCCGCCGCGGGAAGTTTGTCGTGCTCGACGATCGCATAGTGCCACAGGCGCCGCGCGGAAGCCAGGGTGACGTTCTTGACCATGCTCCCGTTACGCAGATCGCGCACGGTGTAGTACCGCACACCGTCGCGTTCCTCGTAGGTCACCACTTCCACGCCGGTGCGGGGAGCTTCCACGCCGGTTGCAACCGACGGCGGCGCCTCGGGCGCGGGGGGCGCTTCAGGGGCGGGAGCGGGAGCTGTCCGCGGTTTTTGTTTGCGCTCGACGAGCGTCACAATTTCGTCGCGGACCGCCATGCCGGTCTCATCCTCGTCGCGGACGTAGATTTTGCTGCCTTCCACGGCGTAAGGCGGGTCATCCCCGCGCGGGACGATGACGCGGATGATTTGTTTACCGCCGGTCTCCTTCACATCCACCGTGGGAACCAGAGCCGGGGAAATCTTCCGTCCGATCTCTCGCTCCAGCAGTTCGACCGCTCTGGCGGCGTCGGGCACTCCCGCAGGTGGGCTCTTCGGATCCGGTCCGACTCCGATAAACAGCGTGCCGCCGTTGGTGTTGGCGAACGCGCAAACGTCGGCGATAACGTCGTACAGTTTGCCGCCCTTCTCCACCATGCTCTCATGGAAGCCCTGGACGATGGTCGGTCCTTCTTCGCGCGCGCTCTGGATGAAGTCGAACACCTCTTCCTCTTTGGAGGCGCGGTGCGCGCGCGTTCGCGAAAAATCGTTTCCCAGGAACAGCTCGTGCAGCGCGGAAAACGACAGCTCGCCCAGCAGCACGTCGGTGGCACGGTCCCCCACGCCCAGGTTCTTGCGGTTGGCGGGGTCGGCGCGCAGGCGGTGGCAGTCTGAACCCTGGATGCAGTGCATCCGCCGCGGATATTCCGGCTTGG
This sequence comes from Anaerolineales bacterium, assembly GCA_050014155.1. Lineage (GTDB taxonomy): Bacteria > Chloroflexota > Anaerolineae > Anaerolineales > RBG-16-64-43 > FEN-1073. The sequence goes on along the minus strand of JBEKDW010000058.1, from coordinate 3,310 downwards.
CGCCGTTAAAGAAGGCCGCAGTGGAACGCCGGCCGGGCAGTTCGAGGTCGGTTACTTCGAGCGCATGCAGGTGCGGATCCTGGGTGTAGGCAATTTTGGTCTGCCCGCCAAAATCAAACCCCCGCATCGCCACGCCGTTGGTGCTGTTGGCGTGCGCTGCGATCACCAGCCCGCCCGCCTCGTCGATCCTGCGGTAGGCGGTGATCACGTCGGCGGTGGCGCCCACCGTTGAGGAACCCAGATCGATCTGCGAAGCCGGGATGTTCAGGTCCAATAGGATGTGTTCCATCTCCCGCACGCTTTTTTCCGGCGGGAAGACGGCCAACAGATGGAAACCGAGCGTGGCGGTGAACTCGAACCCGGGGAAGACGACCAGCCGCCCAAGCAACCGCCGGTATTCCTCGAGCCGCGAGTGTTCCTCCCCGGTCAGCCGGCCCCCCTTCTCGAGCATTTCGAGGAAGGCGATCTCCTCCGACATCCGGCGGAATCCGGCCACAGTATTGTGATCGGTGAGGGAGATAGCGGAAAGCCCCCGCGCTTCGGCGCGGCGCAATACATCCAGCATCGTCACGCCCGTCTCCTGGTAATCGGATGATGCGGGCGTATGGATATGCAGATCGAGCGTATACCACTGATGGTTTTTTCGGCTCATGGCTTTTTATAGGAATTTCTGATAGGAAACGGAGGAGGAGGGCTTCGGATTCTCCTCCTTGTACTTTTGGTCCGCCGGCGATGCCAGCACCGCGCGGAGAATCTCCAGCAGGTGCTCGGGCATGTAGGGTTTAACGATGAATGCGTTGGCTCCGTCGCGCAGGCATTCCTCGGACACGTTAATGCCGGACGTCATCACTACGCGAACCTCCCCCAGGGCGGGTGTTTGCCGAAGCTGGCGCAGGATTTGGATCCCGTCCAGACCCCCGAGATGCACATCGAGCAAGACCAGATCCGGGATTTTTTCCTCCGCCTGTTCCACGACGGGCCGCTTGGGATCGTACGACCAGACCTGATACCCCTCGATCTTCAGAAGGATTTGCAGCAGCATGTCCATGTCGTGGTCGTCTTCCAGGAGCAAAATTTTTGGCATCCTGTTCCTCCCGTTCCTCCCACAAATTCTTTCCGATCCTCCCGGCCGACCTTCCCTCGAGGGACGGCCGAGGTGTTATTTCTTGCGAGCTTTGTCGGTGATCCGTTTCGATCGGGGCGGTAGTTTTCCTGCATTTCCCCGCCCGGGTTTCCGGCCGTTACCTGAAGCCCCCGAGGCAGGCCGGAGCGCGCGCTCCAGCACGTCGTCCACCGTGTCGACCAGGACGATCTGCATATCGTTGCGCACCTCTGCCGGAATATCCTGCAAGTCCCGGTCGTTGCGGCGTGGGAGCAGGACCGTTTTCAATCCGGCCCGGTGCGCGGCCAGAACTTTTTCCTTCACCCCGCCGATCGGCAGTATCTTCCCGCGCAGGGTAATCTCGCCCGTCATGCCGATATCGGAGCGGACGGGGCGGCCCGTAATCAGCGAAACCAGCGCGGTGGCGATGGTGATCCCGGCCGAAGGGCCGTCCTTGGGCTGGGCTCCGCCGGGAATGTGGACGTGGATGTCGTGCTTGTCAAAATAGTTCGGCGGCAGATGGAGTTCCTCCGCTTTCGAGCGCACGTAGGAAAGCGCCGCGTGCGCGGATTCCTGCATCACCTGCCCCAGTGAACCGGTGAGCTGGAACCCGTGCCGGCCGGGCATCTGGGTGGCTTCGATGAAGAGCAGATCTCCCCCGATGGGGGTCCAGGCCAGCGCCGTGGCCACGCCGGGAATCGATGTGCGTTCCTGCACCTCCTCGGTGTAGAAGAACCGGATCGGCCCGAGATACTCCTGCACCTTCGCGGGCGTGATTTCCTCACGCATCTGCCGCCCTTCGGCCACGCCGGTAGCCACCTTACGGCAGATCGATCCGATCTCGCGCTCCAGGCTGCGGACGCCCGCCTCGCGCGTGTAGTTGCGGATGAGCATGCTCAGGGCATCGTCGGTGAACTGCACTTCGTCGGGATGCAAGCTGTTCTCGCGGATTTGGCGCGGGATCAAATACCCTTTAGCGATTTCCGCCTTCTCGCGCTCGGTATAAGAGGAAATGCTGATGACTTCCATCCGGTCGATGAGCGGACCGGGGATGGTTTCCATCTGATTGGCGGTGGTGATGAACAGCACCTGCGAAAGATCGAACGCCACCTCGAGGTAGTTGTCGCGGAATTCGCGGTTCTGTTCCGAATCGAGCACCTCCAAGAGCGCCGCAGCCGGATCGCCGCGGAAGTCAGCCCCCAATTTGTCCACCTCGTCGAGCATGAAGACGGGGTTGCGGCTCTCCACCCGGCGCAGCGCCTGCAGGATGCGCCCCGGCATCGAGCCGATGTAGGTGCGCCGGTGCCCGCGGATTTCGGCTTCGTCGTGGGTGCCGCCGAGCGAGATGCGGATGAACTTGCGCCCCATCGCGCGCGCGATGGACCGGCCTAGCGAGGTTTTACCCACCCCGGGCGGGCCGATGAAACATAGGATCGCTCCCTCCCGCTCGCGCCGAATCAGATCGCGCGGCTCTTTCGACTCCTCGTGCTCCCCCTTGCGCTCCAGCCGCAGTTTGCGGATGGCGAGGTATTCCAGGATCCGCTTTTTCACGTCGTCGAGCGCGTAATGGTCTTCGTTGAGGACTTTCCGCGCATCGCTGATGTCGAGATGGTCTTCGGTGGTCTTGCTCCACGGCAATTCGATCAGCCAATCGAGGTAGCTGCGGATCACGCCATATTCGGCGCTGGAAGAGGGAAGCTTGGAAAGCCGGTCCAGTTCGCGTTTGGCTTGCTCGGCCGCCTCCTCGGACATCCGGGCGGCTTCGATCTTCTTGCGCAGGTCGTCGATCTCGGCAGTCTGTTCGTCGGTTTCGCCAAGCTCCTTCTGGATTGCCTTCATCTGTTCGCGCAGGAAATACGAGCGTTGCACCTTCTCGATTTCGGAGCGCGCCTCTTCCTGGATTTTCGCTCCGAGCTGGAGCACATCGAGTTCTTTGGTCAGCAATCCCAGCAGTAGCTTGAGTTTCGCGTTGACCGAATCCAGCTCCAGGATTTTCTGCCCCTGGGCGAGCTCCATGCGCTGGTAATTGGAAATGGTGTAGGCCACCTGAAGAGGATCTTCCAGGCTGACGATCGTGGACACTAGCTCACGCGGTACCGAGGGGATCAGTTCCGCGATCTTGGCAAACTGGTCGCGCACGTTACGCGAGAGCGCCTCCGCTTCGAGCCCTTCCTCAACCGTCTCCGGCGCAATCTCCACGCGCGCCTT
>JBEKDW010000057.1:0-10814 GCA_050014155.1 Anaerolineales bacterium | reverse complement strand
GTGATCGCCTTGACCACCGCCGGGTGGCAATGGCCGAGGTTGCCCGAACCCTGGCCGCACACGCAGTCGATATATTCGCGCCCGTTCTCATCCCAGACCAACGCCCCTTGCCCGCGAACGAGTACAATCGGCCGCTTCACATATAGGCCGGAAGTATATTTGTTTTCAAGCTCGATCGTATTGGTCATAGGAACCTCTTATAGCATCCCATCCTCAGCCTGACTTTTCCTGCATTTTAAAATGCGTTTGCAGGCTGCGGTAGCGCAGCGCCTTCTCGCGCATGGCGCGGATTCCCACCACCGACGCGGCCGCCGCCGAAAGCGTGGTCAAGAGTGGCACGTTCATCACCGTCGCGGCCGAACGGATGAGGTTGCCGTCGGTGTGTGCGTTCGGTCCGAGCGGAGTATTGAGCACCATCTGGACTTCCCCGCCGCGGATCAGATCCACCACGTTGGGAGTTCCCTGGCCGACCTTGAAGGACGCCTCGACCGGAAGTCCGGCATGCTGGAAAAATGCCGCCGTCCCCGGTGTAGCATACAGCCGGAACCCCATCCTCTGCAGATCGCGCGCCACCTTGAGCGCCGCGCCTTTGTCAAAATCGTTCACACTAAACAGGACCGCGCCTTCCTCGGGCAACGCCGAGCCCGCCGCCATCTCCGCTTTGGCAAACGCGTGGCCGAAGTGACTGGCGTGCCCCATCACTTCGCCGGTCGAGCGCATCTCCGGCCCGAGCAGGCTGTCGGCGCCCGGTAGTTTCTGGAACGGCAGCACCGCCTCCTTGACGAAGAACCCGTCTACTTCCGGTTCCTTCAGAATTCCGTGGTCGCGCAGCGAACGGCCCGCCATGATCTGGGCCGCCCTTCGCGCGAGCGGAATGCCGATCGACTTACTCACATACGGAACGGTCCGCGATGCTCGCGGGTTCACCTCGAGCACGTATACCACCTCGTCTTTAATTGCCAGTTGCACGTTCATCAATCCGCGCACGTCGAGCCGTTTGCCGAGCTTCTCGGCATATTCGCGCATGGTGTTGAGATGGAACGCGCTGATCTTGTAGGGTGGAAGCACGCAGGCCGAATCTCCCGAGTGCACGCCGGCTTCTTCGATGTGCTGCATGATCGCGGCAACTACGGTGCGTTCCCCGTCGGCGATGGCGTCCACATCGGCCTCGTAGGCATCTTCGAGGAACCGGTCCACCAGCAGCGGCTGCCCGGGCGCCGCAGCCAACGCCTCATTGACGAACCCCTCCAGCTGCGTTTCGTTATCGACGATCGCCATCGCGCGCCCGCCCAGCACGAACGACGGCCGCACCAGTAGCGGATAACCGATCCGGCCCGCGATCACGCGCACTTCTTCCAGCGAATAGGCGATGCCGTGCTCCGGCTGCGGGATGTCGAGTTCGTCCAATACCTTGGCAAAACGCTGCCGGTCTTCCGCCAGTGCGATCGCCTCAGGCGACGTGCCCCAAATGGGGACGCCCGCCGCCGCCAGGTCCGCCGAGAGGTTCAGCGGCGTTTGGCCGCCGAATTGCACGATCACGCCGACCGGCTTCTCGCAATCGACCACGTTGAGCACGTGCTCGAGCGTTAGCGGTTCGAAATACAGCCGGTCGGCCGTGTCGTAATCGGTGGAAACCGTCTCCGGATTGCAGTTGAGGAGGATCGTCTCGTATCCTATCTCACGTAGCGCGAACACCGCCTGGCAGCAGCAATAATCGAACTCGATCCCCTGCCCGATGCGGTTGGGGCCGCTGCCCAGGATTAATACCTTTTGCTTCGGCGTGACCCGCGCTTCGTCTTCTGTTTCGTACGAGGAATACAAATAGGGAGTCTGGGCCTCGAATTCCGCCGCGCAGGTATCCACCCGCAGAAACGCCGGCCGGATGCCGAGTGCCAGTCTTCGGGCGCGGATTTCCTTCACCGCCGGTTCCTTCCCCGGCTTGGAAAGCAGGCGGGCCAGTCGCGAATCCGCCAGGCCGAATTGCTTCGCTTTGCGTAGTAATTCCGCCGGCAGAGTGTCCAATGAATAAGCGGAAATCTCCCGTTCCAGATCAGCCAGCAGCCGCATCTGATCGAGGAACCAATAATCCATTCCGGTCAGATCGGCCAGCTTGTGAAGGTCGACGCCCGCCCGGATGGCTCGGTATACGTCGAAGAGCCTTCCCGCAACGGGAATCCGGAGGGATTCAATATCCGCGGGAGGCTGGTCGAAACTTATTGATCGCTTGCTGGGACCCGAACCGTCGAGCGCATCGACGCCGTTTTCCAGCGAGAGCACCGCCTTGGAGAGCGCCTCGGGCAGCGTCCGGCCGAGGGCCATCACTTCGCCCACCGATTTCATCTGCGCTCCGAGCGTCGGATCCACACCCGGGAATTTCTCGAACGCCCAGCGCGGTATTTTCACCACGACGTAATCCAGCGAGGGCTCAAACGCGACCTTGGTCTTGGCGGTGATGTCGTTGGGAATTTCGTCCAGCGTGTACCCCACCGCCACCAGCGCGGCCACCTTGGCAATCGGGAAACCGGTCGCCTTGGAAGCCAGCGCCGATGAGCGCGAGACGCGCGGGTTCATCTCGATCACGAGCGTCTCCCCGTCGGCGGGGTTGACCGCAAACTGGACGTTGGATCCGCCGGTTTCGATTTCCACCGCGCTCATCACTTTCCGCGCCATGTCGCGCAGGATTTGATATTCACGGTCGGTGAGCGTTTGCGCCGGCGCGATGGTGATGCTGTCGCCGGTGTGCACACCCATCGGATCGAGGTTCTCGATGCTGCACACGACGACGAAGTTGTCGGCGCGGTCACGCATCACCTCCAGCTCGAATTCCTTCCAGCCCAGCACCGACTGCTCGAGCCAAGCCTGGCCGATCGGCGAGACGGCGATCGCCTTGCGCACCGCCTCGGGAAGTTCATCGGGCGCATGCACCCACGAGGCGCCGGTGCCACCCAACGCGAAGGAGGCGCGCACCAGCACCGGATAGCCGGTATCCTTGGTGAGCTCCTGCGCTTCCTGCAGGTTGTGGGCCGGGCCGCCGCGCGGGACCGGAATGCCGCTCGCGCGCATCACCCGGTTGAACTTAAGCCGGTCTTCGGCCAGTTCGATCGAGCGCAGTTGGGCGCCGATCAGTTGCACGTTGTACTTTTCCAAAGTCCCGCGCTGGGAAAGCGCGAGCGCCATATTCAATCCGGTCTGACCGCCGACGGTGGGTAACAGCGCGTCGGGCCTCTCCTGAGCGATGATTGCTTCGAGCGCCTCCGGCGTGAGCGGTTCAATGTAGGTCGCGTCCGCCAAGTCCGGATCCGTCATGATCGTGGCCGGGTTGGAATTGACCAGGACCACGCGGTACCCTTCGGCGCGCAGCGCCTTGATCGCCTGCGTGCCGGAATAATCGAACTCGGCCGCCTGGCCGATGACGATCGGCCCGGAACCCACTACCAGGATCGATTGAATGTCGGTGCGTTTGGGCACGTCATCCACCGCCCTTCTGGATGAGCGCGAAGAATTGCGCGAATACGCCCTGCGCATCGTGCGGCCCGGGCGATGCCTCCGGATGGAACTGCACGCAGAACACCGGCCGTTTCTTCAACCGTAACCCTTCCACCGAGCCGTCGTTGAGCGAAAGCAGTGTGACTTCTGCTTTGCCCTTCGGCAGGTTGTCGCTCTCAACGACGTAATTGTGGTTTTGCGCGGTGATCCATACCGCGCCGTTTTCCACGTCACGCACCGGATGGTTGCCGCCGTGATGACCGAATTTAAGCTTGGTGATCCGCCCTCCGAGCGCAAGGCCGACCAACTGGTGCCCGAGACAGATGCCGAGCGTGGGAATACCGCTGTCGAGGATCGCTTTCACGGTGGCGACGATCTTTGGGAGCCCGCGCGGATCGCCGGGCCCATTGGAAAGGAAAATGCCGTCCGGCTTCAGAGCGAAGGCTTCGCTTGCGGGTGCATACGCCGGCAACACAGTCACCTTAGCGCCCTCGGCGCTCAGATGGCGCAGGATGTTGCGCTTGATGCCGAAATCGTAGGCGATGATGTGCTTCCCCTTCATGGCACCGTCGGGATTGCGTTTCACCCAGCGGCTGCCCGGATCGCCCTCCCAGGAATAGCTCCGCGAGCAGGCCACTTCGCCGACCGTGTCGCGCCCGTCCAACCCGGGCCAGCCTCGCGCCATCTCCGCCAACTTGGCGGCATCGGTTCCCTTCGTGGAGAGCGCCGCCTTCTGTGTCCCGCCATCGCGCAATCTGCGGGTAAGGAAGCGCGTATCCACGTCGCTGATCCCGGGGATGTCGTGCTGGGCCAACCAATCCGCGAGCGGCTGCTCGGCGCGCCAGTTGGAGACGACCGGGCTAAGCGCGCGCACCACCGCCGCGGAAATTTGTGGGCATTCGGATTCATAATCCTCGCGGTTGACGCCCACGTTGCCGATATGCGGACAGGTGAACAACACTCCCTGGCCCCGGTACGAGGGATCGGTGAGGATTTCCTGATAGCCGGTCATGCTGGTGTTGAACACCAGTTCGAAGACGGTGTCGGTTTCCGCGCCGAAACCCGTTCCCGAAAGAATGGTTCCATCTTCGAGGACCAGCGTGGCCTGGCTCACGCAATGACCGTTCCTTTCCCCGCCAGCGCGGAACTCACAGGCTTCGGCACCCGGCTGTCGGCGAAGATCACGCGCTGCACTCCCTGATCGAGTGCCTCGCTTGCACCGAGCACCTTCTTCTTCATCCGACCCTCGGCGAACTTCAGCGCCTCCCCAAGTTTAGCGCGTTCGATGTTCGGCATCAGCGTGTTCTCGTCGGGGAAGCGCCGCATCAATCCGGGAACGTTGGTGAGGATAACCAGACTTTCGGCTTTGAGCGCGCCGGCGATCATCGCCGCCACGCGGTCCGCATCCACATTCAGCGCGACGCCTTCCGGGGAAATTGCCAGGGGCGCGACGACCGGGGTAAGTCCGGCGCCCATCAGCGTTTGCAGTAACGCCGCGTTTACCGTCTGGATCGTCCCGGTGTGATCATCGTGCAGCATGCGCACCCGCCCGTTTTCCACGGCGCGCACCGCCTCCTTGCGTTTGGCTTCCAGGAGCCGGCCGTCCACTCCGGAAAGTCCGAAGGCGTTTACGCCGAGCTTCTGCAGCCGTTCAACCAAAAGAGTGTTGATCTTACCGGAAGTGACCATGGCGAAAATTTCCAGCGTCTCGCGATCGGTGAAGCGCGAGGAAAATCCCGAAGGGGATGTGACGAACTTCGGCGGATGACCGAGCTTTTCCGATACGGCGTTGGTCTCATCCGAACCGCCATGCACAAGGATTACCTTCTGCCCCTGCTTTACCAACGCGGCAATATCCTCGCACACGGTATCCATGTTGTTTCCGGCCGCGCCGCCGATTTTCACGACAAGCATGATGTTAATTTCCTTTTTTGCCATCCTTTCCCCCTCATCCCTTCTCTCTCCCCCTTCCCGTTTGACGGGAAGGGGGAGAGGGTGGCCTGAGGCCGGGAGAGGCGGATAGGATGGTCCTTTAAATCGGATGCAATCCGCTGAACTCCAGTCCGGTGGTTTCTTCCCATCCGAGCATTACGTTCATCGACTGAACGGCCGAGCCGGAAGCGCCCTTCATTAAATTATCGATCGCCGCCATGGCAACGATCCGCCCCGTATCCGGGTCGAGCTCGAACCCCACGTCGGCGTAATTGCTGCCGGCCAGAATCTTCGGGTCCGGCACGCGATGCACGCCGGTCTTTTCTTTCACGATGCGAATGAACGGCTCTTCTTTGGCAAAGGCGCGGAAGGCCCGCCATAAATCTTTTTCGGCCACGCCGGGTTTGGCAAAAGAGTGGACCGCGGCAAGCGCCCCGCGCACCAGGTCGACGGAAGTGATCGTCAGATGCACATCGGTCAATCCCGTTTCCTGGATCACCTCAGCGGTATGCCGATGCCCGGACGGCGCGTAGGTGCGGATCACTCCCGCCCGTTCCGGATGGTGCGAGCCGGGGTTCGGACTGGCACCGGCCTCGGAAGAGCCCACCTTCACCTCGACAATCACGGGCTTGGAAGTATCCACCAGGCCGTTTTTCACCAGGGGGATAAGCGCCAGGTTGGCCGCCGTTGCGTTGCACCCCACCCCGCTGATGTAATTGGCCGTCCGCATTTCCGCGCGATGCAATTCCGGCAGACCGTACACGAACTTTTCCACCCATTCCGGCGCTTCGTGGTCGTGCCCGTACCATTTTTTATAGAGCGCCAGATCCTTCAGGCGGAAATCCGCCGAGAGGTCGACGATCTTTCCCGCGAGAGAAGCGTAATGATCGATTTCCTTCTGCGCCTCGCCGTGAGGAAGCGCGAGGAACAGCACGTCACACGGTTGTAACGTCTGGCGCGAAACAAACTGCATCGTCGTCCGCTTCCGTAATTGCGGATGGGTCGAATAAACGTATTCGCCGATGTGATGCTCCGACGTAACCTGGATCACTTCCACGAGCGGGTGGCCCAGCAGCAGCCGCAGCAGCTCTCCGCCGGTGTAGCCGGAGGCGCCGACGATGGAAACTTTTGTTTCCGCGCTCATCGCAGGATCTCCACCACCGACGCGTGCGGGACCGGGTGGTACTGCGCGCGGAATTCATCCTTCTTTTTTCCCACCTCGATGGTGTAATCGATGACGAATCCCGGAATGTCGATTCCGGTGACAGGTACCGAAGTGTGGAACTCCATCGTATGATTGACCTCGTTGACCAGTAACCCGCGTTTTTTATCCTCGAGGATGTCCACCGCCAACACTCCGCCGCCGACGGCCCGCGCCGCATCGACGCAGATCTTATCCAGGTCAGGAGTCACCGGGCAGGCCGATCCCTGACCGCCGCGGGCCGTGTTGGTGATCCAGTGTTCCGAAGTCCGGTAGATGGCAGCGATGGTTTTATCACCGACGACGAACGCGCGGATGTCACGGCCCGGCTTCTGGATGTATTCCTGAATGTAGAAGATGTTTTGCTGGTAGTTGCCCAGCACTTCGCGGTGTTCGAGGATCGCCTCAGCCGCATCGCGGTCGTTGATCTTCGAGACCATCCGCCCCCACGAACCGATGACCGGCTTGAGGACTACTGGATATCCCATCGCCTCGATCGCCACCAACGCGCTTTCCGGCGTGAAGGCCACCCTCACATCCGGCTGCGGAACCCCCGCAAACTTCAGCGCTGCGGATGTCCACAACTTATCACCGCAGGTGTCCTCTACGGCCGAGGTGTTTACCGTCGGGATTCCCCAGCCGTTAAGGATCTTGCAGGCGTACAAACCGCGGCCGTAGGAAAGGCTGCGCTCGAGGACGACCGAATAGGAATCCCATTCGCCGGGATGATCCAGATTGAACTGCACCTCGCGATCGTCAATCTTTTCGTAGGCCATTCCGCGTTTTTCGAGCGCCTCGAACAGCCACTTCTCCTCGATGCGCAAGCGGGTCATCAACACGCCAATTTTCATCTTCGGCAACCTCCCTTTGTTTTCCCTTTCGCCTTCATTTACTCGCCCCAGTCTTCGGCTTCTTTCGGAGCCAGACTCAATTGGATCGGATCGAGGCTGGTTAATTCCAGTTCAATGCCGCAGTCCGGGCAAACCAGGATCTCGCCGGTCTGCGCGTCCTCCGGGATCGTTACTTCGCCTTCACATTCCGGGCACATGCCTTTCATCTTCTTCTCCTTTGGGGCACATCAAAGTGCGCCGCTCTCTTCTTGGCACGCAGTATTGTGCCGTGGATTTTCCGGGGCCGATCGTGGAACCTCGAGCTATTTCCCAACCAGCCTGGCTCTGGCCAGCTTCATTTGTTCCTGAACCGCGTCCGGCGCCGTGCCGCCGGTTGCGCTGCGGCGCGAGATCGAAGTTTCCACGTTGAATACTTCCGCCAGATCCGCGCCAAATCCGGGATCGATCTTCTGGTATTCCTCCGGCTTCATCCGCGCAAGCGGGATTCCGAGTTCGATCGATCTGCGCACGGCCCGGCCCGCGGCGGTGTGCGCAGCGCGGAAGGGGATTCCCTTCCGCACCAAATAATCCGCAAGATCGGTGGCGAGCATTTCGTCGTCGATCGCCGCCGTCATTTTTTCTTTGTGGACGGAGAGGCTCCCGATTAATCGCGCCAAGACCGGAAGGATCGACTCCAGGGTGTCGGCTGCCTCGAAAACGGGTTGTTTGTCTTCCTGCAGATCCTTATCATACGCCGAAGGCAAACCCTTGAGCGTGGCCAGCAATCCGATCAGCAGGCCGATCAGTTTCCCACTTTTCCCCCGTACCAGTTCGAGCACGTCCGGGTTCTTCTTCTGCGGCATTAAACTCGAACCGGTGGAAAAGGCGTCGTCCATTTCGACAAAGCCGAACTCCGCGGTGGAAAACAGGATCAGCGCATCGGCCAGCCGGCTGAGGTGCACGCCAAGCAGCGCGGTAAAAAAAATAAACTCAGCGGCAAAGTCCCGATCGGAGACGGCGTCGATGCTGTTGTCCGACGCCCGCGTAAACCCGAGCTCCCTTGCAATCGTCTCGCGATCCACCGGGAAGGCCGTTCCCGCCAGCGCGCCGCTCCCGAGTGGGCATACCGCCGTCCGCGCGCGAAGCTGGCTCAAGCGCCCGGCGTCCCGGTCCAGCGCCCAGAAATGCGAAAGCCACCAGTGCGAAAGCAGAACCGGCTGCGCCCGCTGCGTGTGGGTGTACCCCGGCATCGCGATGCCAAAATCCCGATCAGCCCGGGCGACGAGGCTCGCCTGAAGTTTCCGCAGTTCTACCAGCAGGCGGTCGTCCGTTTCCAACAGCCACAGGCGGAAGTCTGTCGTCACCTGGTCGTTCCGGCTGCGGCCGGTATGCAGCTTTCCGGCCGGCTCGCCGATCAAATCGCCCAACCGCCGTTCCACGGCGGTGTGGATATCCTCGTCCGTCGCGGCGAAGGGGAAGGTTCCCCTTGTGATTTCCTTGCCGATCTGCTCCAGGCCGTCTTCGATCTGTCGGGCTTCGGCCGGGGCGAGGATGCCGGCCTTCGCCAGCGCGTGCGTCCAAGCGATCGAGCCGCGCACATCCTGCGGCCCCAAGCGCCGGTCGAATGCCAGCGACGCGTTCAGCGCGGCGGCCCCTTCATCCAATGCACCATCGATCCGGCCCGTCCAAAGCTGCTTCATGGAATATGCTTCCTTCCTCTTCCCGCTAGTCCCGTTGAACCTGCTCGACCTTGACCGGCGGAATGCCCTCACCGCCCTGTTCGATCAGCGCGCGCACTTTCAACGGCAATCCATAGAGATGGATGAACCCTTCCGCATCGCTGTGGTCATACACGGCTGAATGCCCGAAGGTGGCGTAATCCTCGCGATACAGGCTGTAGGGGCTCGACCGCTTCTGCAGGATGATATTTCCCTTGTATAGTTTGAGCCGGATGGATCCGGTCACTTTTTCCTGCGTCCGATCGATGAAAGCCTGCAGGTCCTCGCGCAGGGGCGTGAACCACTGGCCGAAGTAGACCAGTTCCGCGTAGCGCAGGGCGATCTGCTCCTTGTAATGCTGCGTCTCCCGGTCCAGGGTGATGCTTTCCAGATCGTGATGCGCTGCCACGAGGATCGTTCCGCCGGGGGTTTCATACACGCCGCGCGACTTCATCCCCACCAGCCGGTTTTCAACCATGTCGACTCGGCCGATGGCGTTTTTCCCACCGATTGTATTGAGCCCCTCAATTAGTGCGGCAGGAGAAAGTTTTTTTCCGTTTAACGAAACGGGATTGCCGCGTTCGAAGCCGATCTCCACCGTCGTCGGTTCGTCCGGCGCCTGCTCGGGGGAAACGGTTAACTGGAAGAGATCATCCTCCGGCGCATTGGCGAGATTTTCCAGCGGTCCGCCCTCGTGGGAAAGGTGCCACAGGTTCCGGTCCCGGCTGTAAAGCGATTTGCCGGTGCTGGAGGGAAGCGCGATCCCGCGGGCTTTCGCGTACGCCACGGCGTCTTCCCGCGAGCGGATGTCCCATTCACGCCAGGGAGCGATGATCTTCAGGCGCGGGTTGAGCGCGATGTAGGTGAGCTCGAAGCGCACCTGATCATTCCCCTTCCCGGTGCAGCCGTGGGCCACCGCGTCGGCTCCCAATTGCTCGGCGGTCTTTACCTGGTATTTGGCGATCAACGGCCGGGCGACGGACGTTCCAAGCAGATAATTACCTTCATAGATTGCACCCGAGCGCAGCAGAGGGAATAAATAATCGCGGGCGAACTCCTCGCGCAGATCTTTCGTAACCAGGCGGCTGGCCCCGGAGGCTTTGGCCCGCTTGGGCAGCGAGGAAAGTTCCTCGCCCTGGCCGATGTCGGCTGTGAAACAAATCACCTCGCAACCGTAATTCTCCTTAAGCCAGGTGACGATGATGGATGTATCCAAACCCCCGGAATAAGCGAGCACCGCCTTCTTCACACTCTTCTTTTCCATACCGGTCTCCTTCTGCTTGCTTCGAATCACCGCTGGGAATATGCGCAAAAAAGCCCTCCAGGATCGGAGGGCTTAAAGGTTTCATCTGGATTAGCTTGTCCGCGCTCGGCCCAAGCCAAACTAGCCCACCTTCCCGTTGTCCGGGTGTGAGAAGATACGACGAGCGCGAGGCTTCAAGAGAATAGCGTTCATTGGAATTGGGCCGAATTTTACCGGAGGTTCCTCCCGGTGTCAAGCCGCCGGAAGGATATAATTGCCGGAAGGTCATTCCGTTCAGGAAAGGAAGCTGGCATGAAGATCGCTCTTGACGCCATGGGATCGGACAACTTCCCCCGTCCGGACGTGGAAGGCGCCGTCGCCGCGGCGCGCGCATACGGCGATGA
>JBEKDW010000056.1:0-10849 GCA_050014155.1 Anaerolineales bacterium | reverse complement strand
AGGAAGTGTATCGGACGCTTTGTGCCGCCGGGATCGAAGTTTTTTACGACGACCGCAACGAACGCGCCGGTGTGATGTTTACCGACGCGGACCTCATGGGCTTCCCGATGCGCCTGACCGTAAGCGATCGCTCCATCCAACAGGGCGGGGTGGAATACAAACGGCGCGATCTGCCGGGGAAGCGCATTCTTCCACGGGAGATGATCGTGGGGGAAATTCGCAAAGAGATGGACGTGCTTTTTAAAAACCTTTCCGGACCGAACCTCGATGAAAGAACGTAAGGTTCTCTTCCTGTGTTATGGGAACTTATGCCGGAGCCCAATGGCCGCGGGCTTTTTCAACACGTTGCAGAGCGGGAATCCCGTCGCCGCCGAAAGCGCCGGGGTTGGGGCGGTCGAAGGAACTCCCGCCGCCTTGCTCGCTCAGCTAGAAATGAAACGCCGCGGGATAGATATTTCCGGCCACCATGCGCGCAACATCACTTCAGTGGACCTGGAGGCCTACGAGGAAATCATCGCCTTGGATCGGGAGGTGGCGTCACTTTTAGAGAAGGTCGCTCCGATGCATCCCAGGATGCGGGTATGGAATATCACGGATCCATACGGCGGCTCGGCGCGAAGTTACCGGGACGCGGCGGAAATCCTGAAGACGTATGTCGAGGATTTTTCACGCAGCTTGACGAGTGATTGACCGCCGATCTGCTACATCTGCGACAGGATTAATCCCATCCCTTTGTTTTCGGCGATGGCGAGAATTTTTCCCATGGCGTTTTTTTCCTCCATGGTCCGGTACGTGTCGTAGGGGCATTGTTCGAGGTGCATCCGGAGGAGGGTCACCTCGTCTGCGCTCAGAAAGCCGAGGTAGATTGCATCCGTGGCATCGGCCAGATTTCCATAGCGTTCGGTCAGCTTCCCCAGGAGCAGGATCATTCGTGTCAGTCCCGGAAATTTCGGGGCTTCGTCCGGCAAGTGATCAAAAAGGTAGTCGACGATGCTGCCCACCGGACGGTACGGCTCCTGCTCGAAACGGAAGCTGGCGATGTCGTATCCGTCGATATCCCTGGAGAAATAATTTCCCAGCGGAATGGAAAATTGAATCCGGCGGTGGATATCCCCCTTGGTGAGGGATTGATATCGTTTGGCATCAAACAACGCGAGATGAAATACAATCGACATGAGAATCCCGTCCGGAGCGGTCCGGGACAAGTATACGTTTTTTCCGCCGATGGAAATACTGTTGGAAGACGCGGAATCTTGCGAAAAACGTTACTTTTTTCCATGATGGATCGGCGATTTTAGCCGATCACTAATCTCTTTCCCGAAATTAACAGCTTTCTATCGGTTTCCTGCGTATATATTAATTGGAGTATGATACATAGGTTCTCCACTGAGAATTGGGAGGCAATATGGAACTTGCGAGCATCCTCCAGAACCAGAATGTGACGTATATGATCCTCATTGTGGCGCTCTGGACGCTGATCCTGGCCACCGTCGTTCCCGGAACGGGTGCGTTTGAGGCGGTGGCCGGTGTTGGTCTGTTTATTTCCATCGTCGCCGTTTTTCTTGAGCCGGTCAACGTCTGGGCGCTTCCGCTGATCTTCCTCGGCGTGATCGCGTTCTTCCTCGAGTTGCGCATCAATACGCGCGGAATTTTCCTTCTGGTGGCGATCGTGCTTGCCACGGTGGGGTCCGCCTTCCTTTTCCGCGGGCAGAACGGGGAATCGGCCGGTGTGTCTTGGTGGATCGCGGCGATCGGCAGTCTGCTGACGGCCGGTTTTTTCTGGCTGGCATTCAGCACCTATCTGCATTCCGGTCGGTCGGTTGTGGATTTCAGCGCCGATAAAGTGGTCGGCCAGGTGGGAACAGCCAAAACCGATATCTCCATGCAGCAGGGGATGGTTCAGGTGGCCAGCGCCCTGTGGAGCGCCAGGTCGGATTCGCCGATCCCCTCGGGATCCCGCGTGCGCATCCACTCCCGCCATGGGTTGGTGTTGACGGTTCAAAAAGAGGATTAATTCTTGACCGCGAAAACCGTCCTTCCCTATGGAACGTGGCCGAGCCCGATCCAACCGGAAATCCTCGGGCTCGGCAAACGATTTAATGACGTTCAATGGAATGGCGACGGAAGCTGCCTGCTGTGGTTGGAGGAACGTTCGGGGAAGGGAGTGATCGTCTCCCGCGATGGCGAAGACGCCCCGCGCGATCTGACCGAAATGCAACGGGTGCAGGGCTGTGTGGGTTACGGCGGCGGCGATTTTTGCGCGGCGAAGGATTTTGTCGTCTTTGCGGAAAAGAACGGCCGATTATACCGCGCACCGATCGGCACAGGTGAGATCCATCCGATCACACCGGAATTCGGCAGCGCAGCTTCGCCGGCAGTATCTCCCGACGGCCGCTGGGTCATCTATGTGCATTCCTACGAGAAGAAGGACCGGCTGGCGATCGTTGATTCCGAAGGCCGCGAGTGGCCGCGGATTCTGGTCGAGGGCGCGGATTTTTACATGCAGCCGGCCTGGCATCCGGACGGCGAGGAGATTGCCTGGGTGGAATGGAACCATCCGCAAATGCCGTGGGACGGCACGCTGCTGAAAACCGCGCGCTGGACGCATGCGAAAGGCATCCTCGGCGATCCAAAACTACTGGCCGGGGGTGGGGATATTCCCGTGATGCAACCGGCCTTCTCCCCGGACGGGCGCTGGCTGGCAGTCATCGCCGGCGAAGGGGAAACGGATTCGCTTCTTCTTTTTGATTTGAAAAAAGGAACACAAAAGGTGTTGATCGAGGGCGCAGTTCTGATGGATCCCGCCTGGGTCCAGGGCGTGCGCTCGTTCGGCTGGTCCCACGACGGCCGAAGGATTTTTTACCGTCTCAACGAAAATGGATTCGCTTCGATTGGATCGGTGGATGTGGAAACCGGCGCCGTAAAAAAATTGCAGACGGATCCTTACACATGGATCGACCAGATCAGCCTCTCGCCCCGCGAGGATGCGCTGGCGTTTATCGGTTCCTCGCATTCCGTCCCGGACCAGGTGGCAGTTTGGAGCGGGGGGCAGCTCTCGGTGCAGGCCCGATCCGGCGCCGAACGGCTCGGCGCGGACGAATTCTCGAGCCCGGCGCCGTTTGTCTGGAAAGCGACGAACGGCGATGAAATCCGCGGGATATATTTTCCGCCGAACAATCCGAAATTCGAAGGCAGGGGTCTGCCTCCGGCGGTGATCGACATCCACGGCGGTCCCACCTCGCAGCGTGTGGCGGCCTATTCTGGAGATACGGCTTTTTTCACCAGCCGCGGGTACGCATATCTGGAGGTGAACTATCGCGGTAGCAGCGGATACGGCCGGTCGTACATGCGCGCGCTGGACGGGAAATGGGGTGAGCGGGATGTAGAGGACGCGGTGGGCGGCGCGAAGGCGCTGTGCGAACGGAACTTGGCCGATCCGGCCCGCCTCGTGATCAAAGGCGGAAGCGCGGGCGGCTACACCGTTCTCAACGCCCTCATCCGCTTCCCGAATTTTTTCCGCGCCGGCATCTGCCTGTTCGGTGTGTCGAACCTGTTCACCCTCGCGGCCGAAACCCACAAATTCGAAGAGCGGTACCTGGATTCGATGGTCGGCCCGCTGCCCGAAGCGGCGCAGAAATACCGCGATTGGTCCCCGATTTTTCATGTGGACCAGATTCGCGACCCGCTGGCGGTGTTTCAGGGCGATGAAGACACCGTCGTTCCGCCCGAGCAGTCGGCAAGCATTGCCGAAGCGCTGGAGCGGAGGAACATCCCCCACCTCTACCGGCTGTTTCCCGGCGAAGGACACGGTTGGCGGAAGTCGGAAACCATCACCGCGTATTACACGGAAATGGAAAAGTTTTTGCGGCAGCACCTGCTGTACGCCTGATTTCCTTAATGGAGGAGACAATGAACATTCTGGGAACGGCTTCGGTAACTCTCTTTTGTCTGGCCATCGGTCTGGTCTTGGTGGTCATCTGGTTTCTGTTCAATGCGATCAAGATCGTCAGCCAGTACGAGCGGTTGGTAATTTTCCGCCTGGGAAAGTGCGTCGGTATGCGCGGCCCGGGGTTAGTCTGGCTCATTCCGGGGTTCGAGCGCGGGCGCCGGGTTGACTTACGCGAACAGGTCCGAGAGATCCCGCACCAGGTGTCAATCACCAAGGACAACGCCCCGATTTCGATCGACTTTCTTTGGTTCTTCAAGGTCGTCGATCCGGTCCAAAGCGTGCTGCAGGTGGTCAACTTCGAGCAGACGTCGCAGGGCATGGCCACCACCATGCTGCGTTCTGTGATCGGCGGCATCCTGCTCGACGAGGTGCTCTCGCAGCGGGAAAACATCAACATGCAGCTGCGGGCCAAGCTGGACGAGGTGACCGAGCGCTGGGGGGTGAAGGTCGAGAACGTGGAAATCCGCGAGATCATCCCGCCGCGCGAAGTGCAGGATGCGATGAACCGGCAGATGACGGCCGAGCGGATCCGCCGCGCGACAGTGACCGAGTCCGAGGGCAACCGCGACGCCGCGATCAACGTGGCGGAAGGCGGGAAGAAATCAGCCATCCTCCAGGCGGAAGGCGAACGGCAGGCCAATATTCTCCGGGCCGAAGGTTTCTCTCAGGCGCTGAAAACCATCTTCGCCGCCGCCCAGGGGATCGATCAGAAGACGATGACGCTGCAATACTTCGACACCCTCAAGGTGCTGGGAACCGGCCCCGCAACGAAGTTCATCTTTCCCTTGGAATTCACGCAGATGATTACGAATTTCCTGGAGAAAAAATAACCGGACGTCGGATTCAATCGTAAGCGGATGATGCTTTTCTTAATCGGCCGGGAACCACCCTGCAGGACAGGTCGTTCCCGGCCGATTTAAAAGGAAGCCATCGCGCGCCGGTGGATTTCCGCAAACCATCGATGACTATAGACGGAATGATCATCTCCACCGCGTCCCTGCGCGATATGAGACAGGTCATGCGTCTTGAACGCGTCTGCTTTGGCGTGGATGCCTGGCCGGTTCTCGACGTCATGAGCGTCCTGGTTTGGCCGGGGATGGTCCGGCTGCGTGCGACCCTCGACCGCAAATTGATCGGATTGATCACCGCGGAGCCGGTCTGGAGGGACGGAATCTCGATGATCACCACGATCGGCGTGGTTCCGGACCACCGCCGTCTGGGCGTGGGGTCGGCGCTGCTGGCCGGGTGCGAATCGCTGCTCCCGGGGGAAAAAATCCGCCTGACCGTGCGCGAAGATAACCAGCCCGCGATACGGTTGTACGAGAAGTTTCATTATACGTACCTAACCAAGGTTCCCAATTATTATCGGGATGGTCGTTCGGGACTGGTGATGGAAAAAATAAAAGACACGGGGCGATTGCATCTATAATTTGGCCTGGGGTATTCTTGATCATGCCACGAGGGCTCAGACATTTTTCTATCGCATTAGAATACCTACTTAATCTCTTCCGGGAGGTGCGTTATGGATACGGACACCGTGCTGGTCTTTACCACCAATGGCATGGGCAACGCGGAGCCAGAATTGCGATTAAAATTGGCGAAGATTTTCCTGGGCTTGTTGGCCTCCGGCGGAATGACGGGCGGAAGAATTTGTTTCTATACCGAAGGCGTGAAACTGGCGTGTGAAGGTTCGCCGGTTCTGGACGAGCTTGCGAGTTTGCAGCGGGCTGGTGCGGAGTTGGTCCTTTGTAAAACCTGCCTGGATTATTTCGGGCTCACGTCGACAGTTAAGGTTGGGGTGGTCGGCGGAATGCCGGATATCATCGAGGCGATGAGCGAAGCCCGGAAAGTGATCACCCTATAGAGGCCTATGGCTATTCGCGCAGTATATTTTGATATTGGCGGCGTCCTGTTGCGGACGGAGGATCCTCTTCCCCGCCGCGAGTGGGAGCAACGCCTCGGCTTGGAGCCGGGGGGGCTGGCGAAGCTTGTGTTTGAAAATCCCGCCGCACGCCGTTCCACCATCGGCGGCGCCACCGAGTCCGAGGTGTGGCAGGAAGTGGGCTGCAGCTTGAACCTTTCCCCGCAACAACTAGCCGAATTGCGCGAAGATTTCTTCGCTGGCGACCGTTGGGATACCGATCTGCTGGCGCTCATCCGCGGCCTCCGGCCCGGGATTCGCACCGGGGTGATCAGCAATACCTGGTTGGGCTCGCGGGATGTGATGGCTCAATGGATCAACCCAGCGACTTTCGACACGGTCGTTTTTTCCGCGGAAGAGAAATGCCGCAAACCGGAGGAAAAAATCTACCGCATCGCCCTCGGACGCCTGGGATTGGCTCCCGAAGAGGCGGTGTTCTTCGACGATTTCCCGGAAAATGTCGAGGCTGCCCGCCGGATCGGAATCCAGGCGTCCATGTTTCTGGGAAGTCAACCAACGATCGAAATGCTCCGCAAACTCTTCCCGGTCACCGGTCATCCATGAAATAAACACCTTCCAATCTTTTCAGCTGGTCCGCGTCCGCCGGCTTGCGTCATTTCAATCCAGTTTCGGTATTTTCCCGCGGAAGACAGACCGCAGTAGTTTCCTATATAATTCGACTGGAAGTTGACGGCCGGGCAATCTAAAACCTGTTTCCATCGGAGACAATATGCACCCGATTCGCATGATCTACAATCCGCAGGCAGACCGGGGGAGATCCTATCAGATGGCGGGGGATTTGCATCAACTCTCGAGCGAATGGGGCGGAGCCGACTGGGTCGGTACCGTGTATCCCGGACATGCCACAGAATTGGCGCTGGCCGCAGCCCAGGCGGGATACACGACGGTTGTGGCGCTCGGTGGTGACGGAACCGTTCACGAGATCGTAAATGGTTTGATGCAGGTGGATCCATCCCGCCGCCCGCGGCTGGGGGTTGTCCCGATCGGATCGGGCAACGATTTTGCCGGAGGAGTGGGCGTTTTGCGGAATCCTTCCGCCGCCCTGCAGCGAGTTTTCCATAGCGGAGAAACTAAAGCGATCGACGTTGGCAAGGTGATGGACGCATCCGGCCGGACGGAATATTGGTGTAATGTCCTGGGGATCGGATTCGACGCTGCGATCAATATCCATTCCCGCAGCGTCCCCGTCCTGCACGGATTCTGGATGTATTTCGGGGCCACCCTGCTGACGATTCTTCTCCGGTATGAACGGCCGAAGATCGAACTCGAAATCGATGGGAAGAAAACCACCGGCGGCTTCCTGATGTTGACGCTGGGCAACGGCACGCGTGAGGGGGGCGGTTTCCGTACAACGCCGGACGCCCAGATGGACGACGGCTGGCTCGACTACCTGCTGGTCGATCCCATTTCCCGGTTGCGCATGATGCGCCTGATCCCCGAGGTGATGCAGGGAACCCAGGGACGCTTTCCGGAAGCGCATCTCGGGCGGTTCCGCAAGCTCAGCCTGCGGGCCGATATGGCGTTGCCGATCGAGGCCGACGGCGAGATGTTCGCCCCCTATGCCGCCGACGTCCGTGAAGTGTCGGTCGAAATCCTGCCGCACGCGCTGCAGGTGATCGTGTAAGCATGCTCACGCTGTTGCACGCTCTCCAGGACGAAGGCGCGGACCACTGGCGGGTGGTGGCGCAGGCTTGGGGCGTGGAGTATCCCGCTTCCGCGCGCGATCCGCTGTCGGATTTAATCCTCACCATTCTCGATCCGGGACGGGTGGCGGAGCGGTACCGGGAGCTTCCGCCGGAAGCCCGCGCAGCCCTCGCCGCGCTGCGCAGGGCGGGTGGAAAAATTCCGGTCGCGGAATTTTTTTACCGTTACGGCGAGATCCGTTCGATGGGTGCGGCCCGCCGGCAGCGCGAACAACCCTGGGTTAATCCGGTGTCCGTTTCCGAGCGGCTGTGGTATTCCGGCTGGCTCGGGCGAGCGTTCATCCGCGCCGGAAGCGACGTGCAGGAGTATCTCTTCCTGCCCGGCGATCTGGAGGCGCTGATCCCCGCCGGCGCAGAAGACACTGCATCTTATGCGAACCTGCTCTCCTATCAACCTGCGCGCCACGAGCTAATCTCTCGCGCGGAATCCCGTGCGGCCGAAGATGCCTGCACGATCCTGGCTTATGTGCGCAATTGGCCGCAACCGGAGCGACACCCGATCGAGCGGTGGAATCCATCTCAACCGCTTCTCCTGCACGGAAGAGAAAAACCCGGCATTGCACTTCTGACCCATCTACTGAAAGAGCAGGGGATGATTCGCGGGGATCCGCTTGCGCCGGATCCCGAACTCGCGCGCGCGTTTCTCGAACGCGGCGCGGAAGATGCGACCTGCGTGCTTCTCAGGGGCTGGAGGGATTCTCCGGAGTGGAACGACCTGGAGCACATGGGCGGTCTCGTTTCCGAAGACGGCTGGCCGAACGATCCCTTGCGCGCCCGCAGGAAATTCCTTGAGGCCGTCCGCGGATTTCCGCGCGGAGAATGGATTACGATCGACTCCGCGCTGGAGGCGATTCGCTTCACGCATTTGGAGTTCCTCCGGCCGGCGTCGGAATTCGACGTTTGGCCGTTGCGGAATAAATCGGGCGAGTTCCTGCGCGGGATCGAATCCTGGGACCGGGTGGAGGGCGCACTGGCACGGTACTACCTCGCCGGACCGCTCGCATGGCTGGGGGCGGTGGAACGGGCGCCCGCGGTAGATTCCAAAGCCTTTCGTCTTACATCCTTGGCGGAAGCATTATGGGATGAAGAAAAACCATCCGGAAAGTCCGCCGAGATCCGGGCGCGAATTCGCCCCGAAGGATCGATTCTGGTTATGCCGGGAACTCCGCTGCTTCTCCGTTACCAGCTCGCGCGCTGCACCGATTGGCTTGGTCTCAAAGCCGGTGCATACCGCTACGGATTTTCTCCGCGGGCGCTGGAACGTGCCCGCGGGCAGGGAGTGCGCAGCGCGCACATCCTGCCGCTCCTGGAAAACCTTGTCGGCAACGTTCCCGCCGGGTTGGCGGGCGCCATTCGCCGTTGGGAACGTCAGGGTGCGGAAGTATCGCTGCGCTCGGAGCAGGTCCTGATCGCCCGGAGCGCGGACGCAACGAAAAAAATTGCCGCCCTCGCCGAGCGCGACCGGAGTGTGATCACGCGGTTGGACGGGCCGGTGTATCTCGTTTCGCATCCGGGTTCAAAAACACTTCGCATTCGATTGATCGACGAGGAAATCCTTTTGGAAGAGGACGAGCAAACATGAAAACCTATGAGCAATCTCTGGAAGAGGTGCGGGTGGCATTCGAAGAACGATTCGATGAGCCGCCCTATGGAATCGCGCACGCTCCGGGGCGGGTCAATCTGATCGGCGAGCATACTGATTTTAATGAAGGCTGGGTGTTCCCGGCGGCCATCGAGCGGGCGGTGTTCCTCGCGTTTGGTCCGCTGCCGGAACCGAAACTGGAAATCAGCGCGTTGGATATTTCAGAGAGCATATCCCTGCCGCTCCCCTCTCCGGAACGGGAGGCGGCGGAACAGGCACACGCGTTTCCGGACTGGGCGAGGTACCCGGCGGGTGTGGCGTGGGTGCTCGCGCGCTCGGGCCGGAAAATCTCCGGATTGCGCGGGGTCTTCTCCTCGACGGTGCCGATCGGTTCGGGATTAAGTTCCTCGGCGGCGCTCGAAGTGGCCTTTGCGATCGCGTTTCAATCGGCGGGTGGGTGGAGCGCATCGCGGATGGATCTGGCGCAGGCGTGCCAACAAGCCGAACACGCATTCACGGGGGTCCGCTGCGGGCTGATGGACCAGTTCGCTTCCCTGCACGGGAAGGAAGGCTGCGCGCTGCTATTGGACTGCCGAACGCTTGAGTTCGAGGAGGTTCCTCTTCCGGGCGAATCCGCCCTGGTCATCGCGGATACGCGCGTGCGGCACCAGCTCGACGAAGGAGGGTACAACCGGCGGCGGGCGCAATGTGAACAGGCGGCGGCGATCCTTTCGCAGAAGTATCCACAGGTGCGCGCGCTGCGCGACGTAACGCCTGAAATGCTTCGGGCGGAAGAGGGCCGGCTTCCGGAGGAAGTCCGCATGCGCGCCTGGCACGTCGTTTCGGAATGCGCGCGCACGCTGCAGATGGCGGAGGCCCTGCGGCGGGGCGACCTGGTCCAAGCCGGCGAGCTGATGAACGAGGGCCATGCCAGCCTGCGCGATCTCTACCAGGTCAGCGTCCCGGAATTGGACGCGATGGTGGAGGCCGCCCGGTCCATCCCCGGATGCTATGGGGCGCGGCTTACCGGTGCGGGGTTCGGCGGCTGCACCATCCAGCTGGTTCAGCGGGAGAAAGCCGGCGAGTTCACGGAGCTTTTGAAGGAAAAATATTTCCGCGCCACCGGAATCCAACCCGAGATATTCTCCGGCCGGCCGGCAAACGGGGCCGGAATTATTTAGATCCAATTTTCATCTCTTGCTACGGTTCCGTCCCATCCCTCCTTCCCGTGTTCCGGGAAGGAGGGATAGAAGAAGGAGAGGGGGATAGGATGGGCCGCCAAGTAATGAAAAATCCGACACCTATTTGAGCAATCACTTATAAATGCTATGAAAACCTCAGGGCTTAACCATCAAACGAAACAAACTCTGACAAAGGCTGTCTAATTATTAGGTCGCTTCGAAAAAGGCCGACTTTTGGCACGAAATCGGCCGATGTTTACGCCAAAAAACGCTCCCAAAATCCTGGCGTATATGATACTGTAGAGATGAATCACAAGGCGGGTTCCCGCCGATAATTTTATGCACCGAGGAGGTTTTTCCATGAATTCTCCAACCAGATCCAGTTTGCGCACCGGCCTGGCGTTGATCCTGCTGGGTATCGTCTTCCTGGTCCTTCAAATCGTCCCCGGGCTGCGTGATATCTTCAACGGGAATAACGCTCCGGCGTTGGTC
>JBEKDW010000055.1:0-10956 GCA_050014155.1 Anaerolineales bacterium | reverse complement strand
CGCGGCTGTCTGCTTCGCCAGCGCGCGATCGACAAGACGCGGAAACAGACGTTGAATGAGCACGAAGACGCGCTCGGCGCCGCGTGGATAGACGGATTGATCGCCGCGCAGAAATTGGGCGATCTCCAGAAGTTCGCGGCTCCTGCCAAAGAACATTTCAGCCGAACGGATCGGCTTTCGGGATGAATAAGGATTCATCTGGTCTGACATGATTCACTCGGATAAGGAATTCAGTGACTCTAGAAGATGTGACTCCCAACCCCGTTTGGGGCGAGGAGTCGCGTCCTTGTGACATTGAAACGAAATTGAAAACGGTGAACGCCGGCCTGCGCGGGTAGCTCCCGTAGCAGGCCGGCGTTATTGCCGCGGCCGACTCAGACAGCTGTTTTACGATTGATCCACCAGTCGCGGAAGACCAGCCAGATGGCTCCGAAGCCGAACAGGATCGCGAACAGACTGACCAGGATTCCCAGGAACGGGATCGCGTTCACCACCGTCAGCAGGAAGATGCCCGCCAGCAACGGCCAGAACATACTGGCGGAATAGTCCTTGCGGATCAGGCGGAAGAGCACATCGCCGATCAGCATCGCCACCACCAGTTTGCTTCCGAACTGCGCCAGAGCCAGGAAGACCGCTCCGGAAAGTCCGATGGCCGAGAAACCAATTCCGAATACCACCCCCATCAGCCCGAACAGCGTGACAACCCCGACTGCCAGACCGAGCAGCAGAACCGTGATGATTGCCAGGACCAAAGCCACCATTCCGACTAGCAAGACCAGGAAGCCCCAACCCAGCGAGGGCAGGGGTTTGTCGCGCAGCGTTCCTGCCGTGCGCGAGAGCAGCTTGGGGCAAAGCCATACCGCCAGCGCGCCGAGCAGGAGCAGCGTCAGGAACTCCCGGACGGCGGCAAAGACGTATTCGAGGAAGAAAGCTACGAAGTTCCACGCGCGCGGGGCTGGGTTAACGTTGATGATAGTTACGCCGGAGGAATTATTCTGCGCGGCGCGGTAATGATATTGCACGCCGCCCGCGGGGGTTGCTTTAATTCCAGAGGCTTGCTCGACGGCGCTGGAATAATCCAGTTTGCCGCCGATCTTCGCCGTGGATGCGATCGACAGCCCAGGTGGAAGAATCCGGGTCACATGCGGGTAGGGCATGAATTGCATAGCTGTCGCTTGGTTGGAATCCTTGGATGGTTCGCCTATATCGACGGTTATATTCCTGCCGATACTTCCCGAGACGTCGAGGGCGCCGGCGGTGGCGTTCACGTCCCGGCCGACGGTTCCATCCAGCAGGATTTGATACCCGGCCGCTTCAACATCCCGGTCGATTGAAGACCCGGATTGAAGCTCCACGCTGAAACCGGCAGCGTAGAGGTTGCCGTTCACCTTGGCATTGGGTCCGAGGATCAAACTACTGCCGGCGAAGAACACACTGTTCTCCACGGTTCCATTGACGGTGACGGATCCACCGGCCACGATCAGATTTCCTTTCACCACGCCGGTGATGACGACGCTCGATCCGCCGGCGATGACGTCGCCGTTGACAGTGCCACCCATCGTCACGTCGGTGGCACCCGCGATGAGCGTTCCGTTAACGGTGCCGGCCATGTTGACGTTCGAGTCGGTGAGGACGAGGTCATCGTTGATCACCTCGCCTGCCGCTACGACGCCGCTCTTATTCACTTCCAGCGCGCGGACGGTCTGTACGCTGCCCACGGCTAGGACGAACACCAGCCCGAGGGCAAGCAACAGACGGTTCCAAAGAGTGCGAGATACAGGTTTCATGGTAGTCTCCTTTTTTGTAGAACAAATGGTCAAACGGATTTCAACCCCGGGCTTTTTCCTCGGCGAGAATCCGGTCCAGGGAGCGGCTTTTTTCCACCCACAATCCCAGCAGCCCAAGTTTCCAGGCGTACGCCTCGCCGAAGGGAGGTTCGGGCCGCTGGAATGCGGTGAAGATATCCCGCGCGGCAAGATTCCGGAACGCCCCGCCGAGCGCGTCCGCATCGACGGAGATCCCCTGCCGCTTGAGCTCATCTGCCGCCTGGCCCGGAGCGAGCGAGCCGGCGCCGCTGAGCCGGCTCATGGCAAACAAGGCCAGTTTTTGTTCCCGGGTGGAATCCATCCATAGATAGACGAAGTGGGCTTCGCCGGTGGTCAGGATTTCCTCGACCGACGCATTGACGTCGGCCACGGTGACGTAATTGTGCCGCTGCCGGTTGTGGCGGTTGACCAGGCTGTGGCAGATCAGTTGCAAAAAGTACGGATGGCCCGCCGTCACCCGCCAGATTTTTTCCAGTGCGAGATCATCGCAACCCATCCCGTACTCCGCCACTGGTTCCTGGATCAGGCGCACGGCTTCCTCCCGGGAGAGAAAACCGATGTGCCGGTAAAGGCTGATATTGAACAGCACGCTCCAATAGTCGGAGGCCAACTCCTCGAGTCGGTGTGTTCCGCAAAAGATCACGCTTAGATTCTCTACATGCTGGATTAGATGCCGTAGAAAGGAGAAGATCGAGGCGTCCAAGGATCCGCGCCGGGCGGCGGATTCCAATTCCTCGAATTCATCCAGGAGCAGCAGTAGGTGGCATCCACCCAAGCACAGGCGCACGGAGGAGAGAAAACTTTTCTCGAACAAAGCCGTCGGGTTTTCCGCAAAGGCCGCGAGGTCGGGCGGGGGGACCTTCCATCCGCGTTCCGCGAGCGCGAGGGAAATTTCTGTTGCCACCGCGTGCAGGAAGGCCGGCAGGCCGGGATCGAGCGCCAGTGCCTGCCCGTCGAGGTAGACCGGCAGGAAATCGTCGCCCAGCCGCAATGGCAGCTGCTTGAGCAGAGAGGATTTTCCGGTACGGCGCGGACCGATCAGCACCAGGTTGTTGCGATGGGCGGCCGCAAGCTGCTCGAGAAGAAATTCCATCACATCTTCGCGGCCGAAAAACATCGGCGAACCCGCTTTCAGGGGAATGCCCACAACGTAGGGGTTCGGGATGCGAGTGAACTCGCCAGCCGGCTCGAGCAACTGGATTGAATCAGCGAAGCTCTCGCATTGATTCTCCCCGCGCGGATCGGCATAACGGATTTCAAACAGCAAGCGGAAGCGGCGAATGTCAGGCGCAAGCGAGGGACGGAGCCGCAATTCGACCTGGGTTTCCTCGCCAGGGCCCAGACCGGAAATATGAGGAGCGTCGTCGAGGCTCTCGTATTCCGTCGAAGGCATCGGGCGCACTTCCAGGCGCTGTGCTGACCCGCGGCCAGCGTTGCGCAGCGAAAGCACGACGGTGATTTCATCTGCCTGCCACAGGTGGCGGGTCAGGAATTCGCAAACGATCTGCGCGCGGGATTGCAGCTCGCCTATTGCGGCCTTTGCGATTTCAGTCCAATGCGCGGCGATGCCGCGGATGATCGGACGGTCGGCGCATCCGAGTTCGGCGCGGGCGGCGCTGTCCAGCTTCCTCAGGCCCTCGACCGCACCCGCAAGGTAGGCCAATTTGTCCCGGGCCGTGTCCACGCGTTCGTAAGCCTGCAGGGACTCGGATATGCCTCCGAGTTCGTCCAGCGTCCCGGCCAGGCTGGCGAGGAATTCTTCCCCTTCGGACGCACTTTGATTTTGGGTTTTCCGCGGCAAGCCCGTTACTGATTTCCAACCGGCGATATCCGACACGGAACCCGCGGCGAGAGCATCCCGACCGGCTGAATACACGGCCTGCGCCGCCGCTCCGCCGGAAAGGGGTTGCGCCGAACGCATGAGAGGATCGAGCGCCGCAAGAATGATCCGTAGGGCGCCGGGCAGCATCTCGGCCGACACGCGGTCTTCCAGCAGGTAGCCGTACCCTCCCGCGAGTCGGGCAATCTCATCCGCTCCGGAGCTTTTCAAGGCGCTGGACAAATTTGCCACCAGCGCGGCAGCTTCCGGGTCGTGCTCCGATTCCTGCACAAGGCGGTGGAATTCCAGGAGCGCCAAATCCGGACGGGAGAGGATTCGATCCGCGGTCGCTTCGGCGCGCCCCAAGGGCGAATTACGATGGTCGGCCAGCTGCTTTTCGGCTTCCATCCGCTGACGGGTTTCGGTTTGTTTCTCGTCGATCAACTGGGCGACGCGGATGGAGGTTCCCGCCTGTTCGGCTAGCCCCAGCAGAAGTGATTGATCTTCGTGTGAATAACCCTCTCCGGAAAGCCGCGGCCCCAGGGCGAGAATTCCGACCGGCACGCTGCTACCGGGCTGCGGAGCGGTGAGCGGTACCAGCAATGGAAAGGGAACCGCAACTGGCCGGGCGACGATCCCGCCGGTTCCCAATCGCCGGAGATCTTCTGGATCCAGAATCAGGCCGACGTTTGCCTCGGTGGGAAATCGCAGGGAATACGCAGGAGAAAACCGGTTGCCCGCACCGCGCAGATAGATTGCGGCATAGCGGATGTGGAGTAGTTCGGCCACCCGGTCTACGAGCGTCCGCTGCAATTCCGGGAGCTCGATAAGCGTACGCAGTTCGCGTCCGAATTCGGTAAAGGCCCGCCGGAAATCCACCTTTTCCCGGTAGAAACGGCGGTCGATAAAAATCTGCACCCGGTCGCGCAGAGGGCGGAACAAGGCGGCGATGACCAGCGTCGAGCCCACCAGCACCCAATCGGATTGCTGCCCGGTCACCGCCTGGACCAACGCCTGGAAAATATAAATGCTGACGAAGTACACCGCGGCCAGTAAACCGGTCAGTAGAACATAAACCATCGTCCGGTTGATGAGGATGTCTACGTCCCATAGCCGGTACCGCAGCACGGCGACCATCAGAAACATCGGCACCAGAACCAGCGTAGTGGAAAAAACCAGCTGGCCCGCGGTTTGGAAAATCAACCGCGCCGACCCGGTCTCGCGCAGGGGTGCCAGGAAGACCGGCGGAAGGTAATACCAAAGGGAAGAGAACACCGCGACCGCCAGGCTGAATACCACCAGTTTTGTCTGTTGCCTTTCCGCAGGATCGGAGGTGTGCAGATACCGGTAGACCTGCGCCGCCGCTCCGGCGCCGAATCCCCCGATTAGCATGGAGACGAACCCGATCGTGCGTACCGACTGAACTATCTGGGCGAAGGCTTCGGCGGTGACGTCGGTTCCCAGTAACCAGGCGACCAATTGAACGGCGGAATGCACAGGGTTGAGCCATTCGAGTGAACCTACGGTCGTGGTGACCTCCGGGAAAACCAGCAAGGCGGTGAGCCAGACGCCGAGAAAGAGCGCCAGCGGCCGGGTCCAGGCAGGGAAAAATCGCCCGTTCGGGAAAAGAAAGATGGTCAGTCCCGCCGTGGCGATTCCGATGACCTGGACGAGGCGGGTGAGCCATTGCAGGGAAGGAATTGCGATAATGGGAAAGACGGTTGCGCCGAAGGTTATGAGCGCGGTGGCAACCAGTAAAGCCATGCCGTCGTCGCGTTTTGACCAGAAGAGAACAAATGCGGAGGCGGTGAAGGATAAAACCACGATCAGTTCGAGGACCACCCGAAGGATGGCGTAATCGGACGGCTGTATCCCGACTTGTTGCAGCGTCGCTAGCTCCGCCGCCGGCAGGGAAGGGGAGATCCAGGCGGTATTCACGCCGATGGAATAGACGATCATCGCCAGCAGTACCGCGGCGAGAAGGATCCAGAGGGAACGCGCAAGCGTCAGAGCCCGGTTCCGGGAGCGGACGAAATGCGGAAGATAATTGCGCGTAGTGGTTTTCGGCGAGGTGTCCATACTTCCTACAGCATATCGTGGCGGTCGAAGGGTTGCCAGGGCCGAAGAGGGGGTATTGTGTGCCGATTGCGGGTCGATTGCGGGGAGAAGCGATTGGAAGGTCTATTCGACGGTGAGAAGGTACCCTTGTCCGCGCCGGTTGACGATTAACTCGCCCATTTCTCCCAGCGCGGCGCGGAGTTTCTTGATCACTCCCCGCGCCCGTTCGGGGTCGAGGGTCTGTTCTCCCGGCCAAAGGGCGCTTTCGATTTCCAGCGGGGTAAGCACGCGCCCCGGACTCTCGAGGAAGATTTTCAGCAGGGAGAATTCCGTGGGAGTCAAATGAACCGGCTTACCGCCGCAAGTCGCCAGGTTGCGGCGAAGGTCGAGCAAAAACGGACCACCCTGGAGCAAACCGGCCACCTTCTGCCGGCGCACGAACTGCTCCAGGATCGATCCGATATAACGGCCGTCGCGAACGAGACCGGCTTCGGCCAGCGATGGTGTTCCTGTGCCTTCCAGTGGAAGAGCGGCAAGCGCGTAGCGTTCTTCACCCCCGAGTTCGTTCCAATAATATTGGAGGTGGGGCTCAAGGTCTGCTGACAATCGGCGCTGCACCAGCTCCCATTCAGCGTCGGGAATCTCCCCGTTTCCTGTGGAGGCCTCGAACGCCCGGAACCCTACAACCTGCAGAAAGAGCGGGTGCGTTCCGGAAAGCGACAGGATGTGGAGGAGGACCCGGTCGCAAAACGGTTTCCCGGCCTTGGCGGAAAGCATCACCAGCAGCCGGCGGGCTTCCGTTTCCTCCATCGGGCCGAGGCTCATCGGCGCGAAAAAATTAAAAAAGGGCGAACTGAGGGTATCCGGATTAATCTGGGTGAGCTTCCATAAAGGATTCTTGGAGGCGGTGACAAACCGGATCGGATATTGGGCGGCGAGAGCGCGCAACCGGTTGAACATCGGTAAGCCGAACCGCGGATTGGCTGCAATCAGCTCGAACTCGTCGAAAAGAATCACCAGGTTGCGCCGCCCGCCGGCAAGGTGCCCGCGAAGGAACTCCAGAAAACGGGGGTAGGGGAGGGAGTCGGTTTCCTCTCCCAGCGGCCGGCAGACCGCCCCATAGAAATCCTCCTCGCCCAGTCCGTCGAGGGCGCCGCCGTCCAGCAGGACGAATTCTGCGCCCTCCGCCGGGAACGAATGCGCGGCGGCGACTCCGGGATCCTTCACGTGCATGAGCAGCGAAGTCTTCCCGATGCGGCGCGGGCCGGAGACGGCGACGCTTTGCCCTTTGCGCAGGAGATCGAACAAATACGCCGTCTCGTGTCCGCGTCCGAAGAAAAAAGCCGGATCGGAAACCGGGCCGCGGTGGTAGAAGGGGTTGCTCTCGGGCATACGCCGATTGTAGCATGGGGGGTTTCCGCGCGAGAAATACCGGCGAATGTGTGCAACCGGCCGCCCGGGTGGCTCGGAATGCGGGCCAATGATCCCAGATGACCGATGCCGCACTCCTTTTCGTGTCATTCCGAGGGGCCTTTAGGCCCAGAGGAATCGGTAACGCAATAAAGGAGAAACACACTCCATATACCAAGTCCGCGATTCCTTCCCTCGCTGCGCTCGGGACAGGCGCCCCGAAAAATGCGGGGCTCCCCCGCTTCACCCGCTTCGCGAGGGCAGGCGGAATGACATCTGGAGCGAGGATGCGGAGAAATTTCCTCGGCCGAGTGCATCGGCGGAAGGGTGCAGGGGTATGGGCAAGTTTCGGGCTTGACCGATCTTTGCCGTTATGCTAATATCGATCCACGATGAAAGGTTACTGGTCCTTCTTTTACGCGTATTTTTACGGCGCCCCAAAGGCAGCCGTCGCTTCGCGTTAAGAAGGGTTAGAAAGTTCCGATAGAGGAACCCACCGCGAGGCCAAACGGCCTCGCGGTTTTTTATTCCCGCCAGAGGCGGGATGCCGGAGGAGGAAACATCATGCCCGTTCGAGGAATTCGTGGCGCCACGACATCGCCCAGTAATTCGATAGAGGATGTTCTCGCGCGGACCCGGGAACTGTTGATGGAGATACACAAACGCAACGGGTTCGAACCGACCGATCTGGCGGCGATTTTGTTTACCACGACTATCGACCTGGACGCGGCCTATCCTGCAACAGTCGCCCGGGAATTGGGGTGGCGTGATACGGCGACGCTCTGCTCGCATGAGATCGACGTTCCCGGCGGACTGCCGCGCTGCATCCGCGTGCTGATCTTATGGAATACCGACCGCCCAGCCCCGGAAATCCATCACGTGTACCTGTATGAGGCGGAATCGCTCCGCCCGGACCGGGCGGAGATGCAGCCGGATAAACAGCGCCCGGCGCGGGTCTATTCGCTGCCGGCCTCGATTGCCTTTCAGGGGGAACACGGCGCTTTTTCCGAAGAGGCGCTTCTGATGGGGTTGAGCGGCGAGATTGATCGTATTCCCTGCCGGACCTTCGCAGAAATTTTCCTGGCGGTATCCTCCGGTAGGGCGGAAGCCGGATTGCTTCCGGTGGAAAATTCCACCACCGGATCGATCCACACCTCGTATGACCTGCTGCTGGAAAACGACCTGCACGTCATCGGGGAGTTCATACTTCCGGTTCGCCATTGTGCGATGCTGCCTCCGGGTGTGGAAGTGGAAACGGTGCGCCAAGTGATCAGCCAAACCCAAGCGCTGGAGCAGTGCTCGCACTGGATCGTTTCCCAGAACTGGGAGCCGGTGCCGGTGTACGACACCGCCGGGGCGGCCAGAATCCTGGCGCAGGAGAAACGCCCGGATCGTGCGGCGATCGCCAGCGAAACGGCCGCCCGCCTGTACGGGCTGAACATTATCGCCCGGTCCATCCAGGACGTGCAGGCGAACTACACCCGCTTCTTGCTGCTGTCCAAAGAAAGCGCACCGATCGCCAAACCCGACAAAACCTCCCTGATCTTTGCCACGCGTCACAAACCCGGCGCCTTGCACTCCTGCCTGGACGAGTTGGCCAAACGCGGAATCAACCTGACCAAGATCGAATCCCGTCCGGATCGCAAGAAGCCGTGGCATTATCTGTTCTATCTGGATTTCGAGGGGGATGTAGCCGAACCGAAAGTGGTCGAAGCGCTTGAAGCGCTGGCCACCCACACCGATTTCTTGCGCCGGTTGGGATCGTATCCTACCCGGACACTTGGAGAAAGAGAGGAGTAGCCATGGTCATCGTCATGCAGGATCACGCCAATCAAGAGGATATTGAGGAAGCGATCCATCAGGTGAAGGCCATGGGGTATGGGGTGAATCTCTCCCGTGGCGATGAGCGAACCGTCATCGGGATCCTCGGCGACGAACGCGCGCTGGAATGGGAGCATTTGGAGCTCCTGCCGGGCGTGGAACAGGTCGTCCGCATCCTCAAACCCTACAAGCTGGCTTCGCGCGAATCGCGCCCGGAAAGAACCATCGTGCGGATCGGCTCGGTCGCGATCGGCGGAAACGAGATCGTTATCATCGCCGGTCCCTGCGCGGTCGAAAGCCGGGAACAGATCATCGAAACGGCCAAGGCCGTGAAGAAGGCGGGCGCGCACATGTTGCGCGGCGGTGCGTTCAAGCCGAGATCCTCCCCGTATGCATTCCAGGGAATGGCCGAGGAAGGCTTGAAGCTGCTGGCCGAGGCGCGCGAGGTGACCGGATTGCCGGTGGTCACCGAAGTCATGGCTCCCGACCAGCTGGAGATGGTGATCCAATACTCCGACATGCTCCAGATTGGGGCGCGTAACATGCAGAATTTTCCGCTCCTGCAGGCGGCGGGGAAAAGCGGCCATCCGGTTCTCCTCAAACGGGGCAACAGCGCCACGGTCGAGGAATGGCTGATGGCGGCCGAGTACCTTCTATCCAACGGGAATACCCGCGTCGTGCTTTGCGAACGCGGGATCCGCACCTTCGAGACCGCAACGCGCAACACCACCGACATCAATGCGATCCCAGTGGTCAAACATCTTTCGCATTTGCCGGTCCTGGTCGATCCGAGCCATTCCACCGGGAGGGGTGAATATATAGAATCGATCTCGCGGGCGGCCATCGCAGCGGGCGCCGACGGGCTGATCGTGGAAGTCCATCCCCATCCGGAGGCGGCGCTTTCCGACGGGCCACAAAGCCTCACGCCGGACGCCTTCAGCGAAGTGGTGAACCAGGTAAAGCGGATCGCCGCCGTAATCGGCCGGAGCTGATTCAGTACATGTGTCATTTCGCCTGCCCTCACGTTTACCCTCGCGAAGCGGTGGAAGCGGAAGCCCGCCCCAGCCAGTAGTGCGGGCCGGGGAACCCCACATGGTTTTCGGGGAAAAGGAATCAGTAACTTTTTACTATTCCTGTATTAGCTAATATTGAGTCGCCGATTCCTCGGGGTCTAAAGACCCCTCGGAATGACAAACCATAACCTCATAGACGG
Source organism: Anaerolineales bacterium (assembly GCA_050014155.1). GTDB lineage: Bacteria > Chloroflexota > Anaerolineae > Anaerolineales > RBG-16-64-43 > FEN-1073. The sequence goes on along the minus strand of JBEKDW010000055.1, from coordinate 809 downwards.
CCGGCTTTCGAATGGCGTAAAATCCAGTGTTGCGGAGAATTCTTTATTCCAATCCAGAGGGAACTTGAGAGGCACGGGAAAGGGAGTCATGCCGCAGGAAAAAGAACTTCCTTTTGCGCTCGACCAAGCCACCATTGGAGTTGTGGGCTTGGGTTTGATGGGTGGATCGCTCGCGCTCGCATTAACCGGGAAATGCCGTTGGAGAATCGGACTGGATTCCGATCCGGAGGCGGATAAGGCGGCGCTGGAGAAAAAAGCCATCGATGAATTAGCTCTCCATCTCCCGGACTTGGTCGAAAAAGCCGATCTGATCGTCCTTGCCGCTCCGGTGCGGACAATCCTGGCGTTATTAAAGGAAATGGCCGATATTCACCCTCTTGCCAATCGCATGCGGGTGGTTATCGATATTGGGTCAACCAAGAGCGATATTGTGAAGGCGATGGAGGGTTTGGGGACTGGTTATGCTCCGATTGGAGGACACCCGATATGCGGACGCGAGATGCAGGGGATCGGCTTTGCGGATCCATTGCTTTACAAGGATGCGCCCTTTGTTTTAACTCCAATCCCCAATGGTTCGCCGCGGGCGTTTGCGGCTGGTCGCAGCCTGGTCGCGGCGCTGGGTGCACGCGCCGTTGAACTAAGCGCAGCCGAGCACGACAACCTCGTTGCCAGCACAAGCCATCTTCCGCATCTGGTCGCGGTAGCCCTGGCGCAAACCGCAAGCCGGCTACCATCGGCCGCGGCACTCGTAGGACCGGGTTTCCGGGATACGACGCGCCTGGCGGCCTCGAATTTGGAAATGATGACGG
>JBEKDW010000054.1:0-11438 GCA_050014155.1 Anaerolineales bacterium | reverse complement strand
GATGGTTCGCAGGTGACGGCGCCGCTCATTCTGCGAGAGCAGATCATCGGCTCCATTACCCTGGATACAGGACAGAAGGAATTCAGCCAAGACGATCTGACCTTTATCGAGGCGGTCACCACGCAGGCAGCCCTGGCTCTGGAGAATGCTCGACTGTATACGGAGCTGTCCCGCCGCGCAACGTACCTTCAGACGGCAAACGAAATCGCCCGCGACGCCAGCACCACCCTCGACCTGGACCTTTTGCTCCGCCGTGTGGTCGAACTGATCCGTGAACGGTTTGGCTACTCGCATGCCGCGGTTTATCTGACCAACGAGGAGGATCAACTGGCCGTCGCCTTCGCCGCATCAGGTCAGGCTGCACCTGACCTGATCGCCCGCCGGTCCTCCTATACGCCCGAATCCACTTCCCTGGTAGGCCATGCCCTCTCCACTGGAACGATGTATGCGGCGAACAATGTGGAAAAAGATCCTTATTACCACGCCGACCCGCTCCTGACGGAAACCCGTTCCGAACTGGCCATCCCACTGATCGCCGCCGGTCGGATCATCGGCGTGCTGGATATTCACGCCTCCAAACTCAATGCGTTCGGGGAAGACGAGATCGCCATACTGCAAACCCTTTCGGGCCAGGTGGCCGTCGCCGCGCAAAACGCCCGTCTGTTCAGTCAAGTATCCCAGCGCGCGGAACGGGAACGGAAAGTGGTGGAAATCACGAGCCATCTCCGTTCCACCAACGACGTCTCGTCTATTTTGCAGACAGCCGTCAGCGAACTTCGCCGCGCGTTGGGTATTTCCAGTGGCACGGTCATGGTCGGCCCGATGCGGCCGGCAAAAATCGAGGAACCCAAAGGAGGATCCGCGACCAACCCTTAGCCGAAACGGGAAAATCGCCGGACACCGGCCGTTTTTCCCAAGGGTGATGTTTTCCAGGGTGCGCGGATACGCATGAGATTATGACTACGATTGTCGCCATTGCCAACGAAAAAGGCGGGGTCGCCAAGACCACCACCGCCCTTTCCCTGGGCGCTGCGCTCGTCGAGCATGGCCAAGAAATCCTACTGGTGGATCTGGATCCGCAAGCTAATCTGACCCTCGCCCTGGGGATTCAACCGGCGCAAACGCGGCGCTCCGTGGCGGATCTGCTGCTGGGAAATTCCTCTCCGCTCAGCGTCTCGCGCGAGACCGGCATTCCGGGTCTGGATCTCATTCCGGCATCCGGCGAAATGCTTCTGGTCGAGCGGTTCCTCTACGTGCGCCAGCATTACGAGCATTTGTTGCGTAGGGCATTATCCAAATCCAATATGTACAGCATCATTCTTCTGGATTGTCCGCCGTCCCTGGGTGCGCTGACGATCAACGCGCTGACCGCGGCCCAACTGCTGATCATTCCCACCCAGTGCGAGTTCTTCTCCGCCCACTCCCTGCGGGAGATGCTGGACCTCATCCGTAACATCCGCCAGCGTACGAATCCCTCCCTGCGATACCGCGTGCTGATCACCATGTTGGGCCGAACCCGCGTGCACCGGACCCTTCAGGAACAAATCCGGTCCGCATTCGGCAACGCGGTTTTCGAAACCGCGATCGAGAACGATACGAAATTGCGCGAATGCCCGGTCGTCGGCAAGCCCATCACCCAGTACGCACCCGAAAGCCGAGCCGCGATGCAGTATCGTGCGCTGGCTCAGGAGTTGGAAGAATATGTCCATCAAGCAGTCGCTCAACCAGCTTGAGACTTTATTTTCCGGAGTCTCGGAACCCGATATCCCGGTCGAACGGCGTTCCAAACCGCGCCGGGTAAGCGAATCCGAATCCTCCCCGAGCGGGTGGGTTTGGGAATTCGACGCCGACGGCAACAGCCTCTGGTGCTCGGATGAAATCCAGCCGCTGCTCGGCGTGCGCCCGTCCCAGATCCGTGGCCAACCGTTGGAATTCTGCGGGCTGCTGCCGGATTCGGCGCAGCGATTGCGTACGGCAATCGCCCGCGGCGAACCAATCGACAATCTGTTCCTCTCCGCAAATCATCGCAACGGTTCCCAGATCATGCTGCTGCTCAACGCCCTTCCACGGAGGGACGAGGACGGGGAGCCCTCGACCTACCGGGCGGTGGTCCAGGTGCTGCAATCGTCAGTCGCAGCTCCGGCAACCTCCAAGGCCCGCAAAGCCGCTCCCGCTTCGAAGGAAGCGCAACCCTCCGAGGCATCGGATGGCAAACGCACCGGACTTCGGCAGACAACGGCCCGGACTGTGCCCGCCTCGGCATCCGTCCTTCCGGTAGCCGTGTCATTAACCAAACCGCGGCCGGCCGCCGTAAAAAGATCAGCGGCAAATGCTCCGGCGAAAGTTGAACCGCTGCCCGCAATACCTGGCGCCCAAAAAATCGCGCCCCCATCCAAACTCCGGAAACATGCCGAGGAAACCGTTCGCGCGGAAGTGGAAAAGTTCCTTCGAAAACCGGCCGAGCCCCTGCCGATTGTTCCCGCCAGGAAGCTCGCGGCTAAACCGAAGCCGGCGATAGCGGTTCCGCCCGTTTTAGAAACTTCCTCGATCGCTCCTATCAAGAAGCGCCCGGCCAAGACGCCCGTCGTTAAGGAAATTCCGATGGTCTCTGCCGAGGTGTCTATAGCCGTCCCGGCCAAGAAACGAATCGTCCGGCCGCCTGCCTCGATCGAACCAACCGTCCCGGTTCAGATCCCCACACCCGTCCGGAAGCGTACTTTCAAGGTACAACCGGTGATGGCCGCGCCCGAAGAGAGCAAAGCACCCGCGACCCCGATAAAAAAACACACGACCAAACCATTCATCCCCGCTGTGTTACCTTCCGTCGCGGAGGTTCTTAAAGCGCCGGGAAGAAAACGCGCCGCAAAGCCGCCCGTGTCCCTGGTAACGCCTGCTCCCGCAGAGGAAGTTCTCGCGACGTCTTCCAAGCGGATCCCCGGGCCGTTTTCCACGAAAAAAGCCCACGCACCCATCGAGATTCCGATCACAACGGCCAAGAAACGCATTGTCAAACCGATTTCGGCCGAGGCAGCGCCCGCCCCAGCCACGGGAACGGCCGTTGTGACCAAGAAGCAGATCACTAAACTTTTTGTGCCCGCGAAGGCTGCTCCCATAGAAGAGCTTTCGATCGCACCGAAAAAACGGATCACTCGACCATTTGTACCCGCGAAGGCAGCTCCCATAGAAGAGCCCTCGATCACGCCAAAGAAACGGATCACCAAACCGTTTTCCGAAACCGCAATTCCCGAGACGCCTCCACCCCCGCCAGCGGTGAAACGTATTACCAAACCTCTTCAAAAACCGCGGGTTGTTCCCAGTATCACGAGCATTTTGGAATCAGCCGCCGAAGCTGCACCGGAAAAACGAATTCGCCGGCCATCTCTCGAGGAATTACTTCCAACCATCGCCCCCTCCCTGCGGAAAATTCCGGAAGTAGGGGAACCACCGGCTCCGGCCGAACCCGCGGCCGAAACAGCCGCTCCGTTCCAGGAACCGACGATTCCATCACCGGTGACCATTCCGATCATGCCCGTGATCGAATCTGCTGCGCCAGCCGCTAGCCCGACGGCAATGACAATGGAACCGGAGATCCCTTCGGCGGAAGTGCAAAAAGAAGCCATTCACCCGTCGGAAATACTTTCTCCTTCCGCTCCGGTAGAGGCCACTGCACCCGTCGCGCAGACTTATACCGCCCCGGAAAGCGCGGCGGCGGTATCCGAAAAAATAACACCGGAAGCCGCAGCCCCGGCTGAACCCGGCCCGATCTTCACTGCCACAACCTGGGAAATTCCCGCCGATCAACCAAAACCCAAGCCTGCGCTTCCCTCGTTCGATCCCCACTCAATCGGAACCAGGCAACTATCCCCATCGGTAGTCCTGGGAACGCCGCCGGCGATCCCCCCCGAATTTACACCCGCAAGTTCACCGGAGGCCGAACCACCGGGGCAGCCACCTTTGGAAAAGATCCTTCCGAATGAAGTCTCCTCATCTCCCCTAACTACTCCACGCTTCCGGGAAACGGGCCAACGTATTTCTTTGCCGGAGATGCCGCCGGCGGCGATCCCTGCGCGCGAAGAACAGGCGGCTTCCGCTATTGCGCAACCGCCCGCACCCGCGCCCAAGCCTCTCCAACCCTCCGTTCCGCCATTCCGGGCCACCGGCCCGCTCTCCCTTGCACGCGCTTTTGGCGGATCGAGCCAATCATCCTCATCGCTTTCCATCCAGCCGGTACTCTTCCACGAAGATTCCACCGGATTACAGCAGTTGGATTACTACAACAGCCCGGAGACGCAAAAAGCGCTCTCGAGCGGGGACCTGGTGATTTCACAACCCGGAGAAGACGGAAACGGCGATAACCGATCGGTCATGGCCGTTCCCATCCGCCTACAGGATCAGGTGCTGGGCGTGCTCGAATTTCGCGACGACGAAGGACTGCGCCACTGGACGGACGAAGACCGGATGTTGGCGGAGGAAATTACCGACCAGCTTGCCCTGGCGCTTGAGAACGCCCGCCTATTCCATCAGGCCGCCGCCCGCACCCAGGAACTCGCGCTGGTAAACCGCGTCGTTTCGTCGGTTTCAGGTTCCCTGGATCTGATGACCAGCCTGGACAGCGTCGCCTCCGAACTCGCCAAGGCGCTGTCCTTGGGCCACGCCAGCATTTCGCTGCTGAGCGATGATAAAAGCACATTGACGTTGGTAAGCGATCAACCCGGCCGGTTGGACCGGGCGAGCCCGACGATTTTCGTATCGGTCACCGACACCCCCATCCTTCAAAAAGCCGTTGTGGATCGCGGGCCGACGATCTTTACCGGGTTGAGTGAAAACCCCCTGCGCCCGCTGCTTCCGGGAGAAAAACACGAACACCGGACGCGCACCATGGTATTGCTTCCGTTGGTTGCGGAAGGAAATACAATCGGCTTGGTGGGCTTGCACCTCTTGGAGGAGGGACGTAGTTTCACCGCAGACGAGCTCCGGCTCGCCGAGACGATCGTTGCCCAAGCCTCCACCGCCATTCAAAACGCCCGCCTGCACAACCAAACCGAGCAGGCTCTGCGTGAAGCGGTCACCCTGTTCCAAACCTCGCAACGGCTGCAGAAGGCCGCCGGGGAAGAAGAATTGATGCAGGAGACCCTGGACTCGTGCAAGTCCGCCGTCCCCCTCAACAGCATCTCGATCCAACTCTTCGGCGAAGAAACCGGCCAGGCGTACGTGCAGCAGGTCGCACATCTGGCCGACGCCGATCAGCCCTCGGTGGAGGACGGAACCCGCTTCCCAGGCGTTCTGTATCCCTTCTTCGATCTGCTGCAAAGCGCTCAGACCGTCGTAAGCAACCATGCCGAGGATGACGACCGCCTGTCGGGGATGGTGCGTCCGATATTGGCCGACCTTGCGATCGCCGCGATGGTCGCGGTCCCGTTGCGGGTCCGCGGCGAAAACATCGGCATTCTGCAAGCCGTCCGCCGCGCGGCCAACCCGTTCTCCCACAGCGAAGTACGGTTTCTCGAGACGGTCGGCGGCCAGCTCTCCGTGGCGCTGGACAACTACCGCCTGCTGGACCAAACCCAACGGCGTGCCCAACAGCTGGAAATTGCCGCTGAAGTCAGCCGCCTCGCAACCTCCACGTTGGAAACCGGCACACTGCTCTCCCGCGCGGTCAACCTCCTCCGGGAGCGGTTCGGTTTCTACCACACGGCCATTTATTTGCTGGACGACCAGGGAAAATACGCCGTCATCCGCGAAGCCACCGGCCAACCGGGGCTCCAAATGAAGGAAGCCAAACACAGCATCGCGGTTGGATCACGCACGATCATCGGCCAGGTAACCGAAAGCGGAAAGCCGTATGCGGCGTTGGATACCTCCAAAGACCCATTCTATCGAGCGTACCCCAACCTTCCGGAAACACGCACGCAACTTGCGCTGCCGTTGAAAATCGGTGACCGGATGTTGGGTGCGCTCGACATCCACGTTTCGCGCGCCAACGCCTTCTCTCCGGCGGACATCTCCGTACTGCAATCCCTGGCGGACCAGGTGGCCGTAGCGCTTGACAACGCCCGCGCCTTCGACGTAGAGCGTGAAGCCCTCAAAGAGATGCGCGAAGCGGACCGGTTGAAAACCCAATTCCTGGCGAACATGAGCCACGAGTTGCGAACTCCGTTGAATTCCATCATCGGCTTCTCGCGCGTCATCCTGAAAGGCATCGACGGTCCGATCACCGACCTGCAAAACCAGGACTTAACCGCCATTCACAACGCCGGACAACACCTGCTGGGGCTGATCAACGACATTTTGGACATCTCCCGAATCGACGCCGGAAAGATGGAATTGGCGTTCGAGGAAGTGGACATGCGCAATCTGATCCAAAGCGTCGCCTCAACCGCTCTCGGATTGATTAAGGATAAGCCGATCCGCCTGACGCAATACATCCCAGACGATTTGCCGCTGGCCCGGGCCGATCCCATCCGTACGCGACAGGTGCTGCTCAACCTGCTCTCCAATGCGGCTAAATTCACCGAGTCCGGCAGCATCGTGGTCGAAGCGAAGATGCAAGCCAACCCGGACAACTACCCCGAGATCGTCGTCAGCGTATCGGATACCGGTTCCGGCATTCCGTCGGATCACTTCCCGAAACTGTTCGAGGCTTTCTCCCAGGTGGATGCTTCGCCGACCCGCAGGACGGGCGGCACGGGGCTGGGCCTTTCAATCTGTAAGCGCCTGGTGGAAATGCACGGCGGACGCATATGGGTGGATTCGATCCTGGGCAAAGGTTCCACCTTCTATTTCACACTACCGGCGCTGCAGCCGAAGGCCGCGGCGACGGGCGAAGCAGTTCCAGCCGCCCAGGCTCCTGTCGGACGCAAGAACGTGATGGTCGTGGAAAACGAAGCCGGCGTAGTCCAGTTGTACCGGCGATATCTGGAACCCCGCGGATTTTCCATCGTCGAACTTTCCGACGGCGCCCGCGCGGTGCCGATGGCCCGGGAACTCCGGCCTTACGCCATCCTGCTGGACGTTAATATGCCATCCCCCGACGGTTGGCAGGTGCTCGCTCAGTTGAAATCCGATCCCGTTACGCGGCCGTTGCCGGTGATCCTGTGCACCATTACGGAAGACCGCGGAAGAGGCCTGAGTCTAGGAGCCGCCGACTACCTGGTGAAACCGATTCTCGAAGCAGACCTAATCGCTTCACTCGAGAAGCTGGAAAAACCGGCGCGCAAGGCGTACAACGTGCTTGTGCTGGAAGACAATCCAGAGGAAGCGCAGCTCATCCAGCGTATTCTGGATAAATTGAGCGGTTTCGCCATCCGCATGGTGGCGGAAGGGAGAACCGGGTTGGATATGATCGAATCGGATCAACCGAACCTGGTCATAGTGGATTTGCAATTGCCCGGAACGATGGGGTTCGACGTGATCAACGCTTTGCGGTCCAACGAAAAAACAAAACAACTCCCCATCATCGTCTTGACCGGCGCGGATCTACCCAAGGAACAGCGCGAGAAACTCGCCACCCAGGTGACGGCCATCCTGCATAAAGCCCAATTCTCCGAACACGATCTGTTGGAAAGCATCGCCCGATCACTAAAGCTTTACGAGCATAAGGGTATTCCCGGCACGTCGCCACTTTCCCTGCAGATGAAGAAATCCACCTCACCGCTGCCGGGCGATCGAAAAAGCTCCACCTCGCCGCTGCCGGGCGATCGAAAAAGCTCCACCTCGCCGCTTCCGGCGGAGAAAAAGACTCCGACCTCGCCGCTTCCCGTCGAGAAGAATGCATAAGCCATCCCGGCCGGCGGCTTTTCGGTCCGAGGGAGCCGGATGCCGACCGGGAGGAACCGCTGAACGAATAGGAAGAGGAATTCATGGCTGCTCATTTTGTCGTCGAGTGCCTGGATTGTGGCACGCTATCCCCCTATTCCCCCCGGACACCGCTCTGTCCAAAGTGTGGCAGCGCCTGGCGGCAGGCGCGGTATGACTATAAAACGCTTTCCCGAACATTTTCCATACAAATCCGGGAAAGGCCATTTTATCTCTGGCGTTATCTGGATCTGCTCCCAATCTCCAATTCCGCAAATATCGTCACTCTAGGAGAAGGCGGCACTCCCTTGCACCACGCCCCAAACCTGGGTCTGATGCTCGGCCTTCCGAATATCTTCATCAAGGATGAACGCCAAGGACCGACCGCCTCGTTCAAGGACCGCCAGGCGGCGCTCACGGTCTCAGCGCTCAAGGAGGCCGGGATCCAGGAGGCTGTGGTCGCCTCGACCGGAAACGTTGCCATCTCTTACGCGGCGTATTGCGCCAGAGCCGGAATAAAACTATGGGCGTTTCTGACCAGCATGGTGCCGGCAGCGAAAATGCAGGAAGTGGCCATCTACGGGACGCAGGTCATCAAGGTGACCGGCACCTATGACCACACCAAACAGGTGGCGACGGAATTCGCCAAACGGCGCGGATTGTTCATCGACCAGGGAACGCGGAGTGTCACACCGATCGAGGCGATGAAGACAATCGCCTTCGAACTGGCGGAACAATTGACCCCGTTGCTGGGTCCCTTACCGGCAAGCGCGACCGGAAAAACACCTTTCCCCTGGAGGGGCCCGGACTGGTATATCCAGGCCGTCAGCGGCGGCATGGGGCCGCTGGGCGTCATCAAGGGATTCGAGGAACTGCAGTTATTGGGACTGACCCAAAAGATCCCCAACATCGCGGGCATCCAGGTGGAAGGCTGCGCGCCGATGGTCAGCGCCTGGAAGCGCGGCGCCGAAACATCAGACGTGGTCGTCTCGCCGGTGACGAATATCTCCACGCTCTCGACGGGCGACCCGGGACGCACCTACCAAATCCTCCGCGGGTATTTCACCAAACCCCCTTCTCGTTCGTTGTTTGAATCCGTTTCCGACGAAGACGCCTTCCGCGCGACCCACATCGTGGCCAAGATGGAAGGCATCTCGCTGGAACCGGCGGCTTCCGTGGCGTTCGCCGGCTTGTTTAAACTCGTGAGGGAAGGGGTCATGCGCCCGGAAGATGTGATCGTCGTGAACGCTTCAGGCCACACGTTGCCCATCGACCGCGAAATCCTGGGCGAAGGATGGGAAACCGAGGTGTCGCTGCCGGGCAGTACGGAAGTGGAAATGCCTCGCGAAGGATTGCTGGCGGCGTTGAACCGGCTGGACTTCCGCCTGCGGAAAGTGGTCATCGTCGACGACGACCTGAACGCGGTCCGGCTGATCCGCCGGATTCTGCAGGCCCGCGGCGGATTCGAAATCAGCGAAATTTCGGAAAGCACCAAGGCCCTGGAATTCATCCGCCAGCAAAAACCGGATCTGGTGATTATGGATCTGATGATGCCGGAATTGGATGGTTTCGGTCTTTTGGAACTCCTCAAGAAAGATCCGGCGCTGGCGGATATCCCGGTGGTCGTCGTCACCGCCAAGATGCTGGTACCGGAGGAGCGACGCAGGCTCAACGGCATGATTCAAAAGCTTTTACAAAAAGGCACCTTCCTCGACGATGAATTGGTTTCGGAGATCAAGAAGGCCTTGGAATGATAATTCGGCACGCCGCGGTCCGGACGGACGACTCCTCGATGAGAAAGCTCCGATGAAACCCACCCTAACGGGCCGCACGATCGGCATGGCCGCGGCATTGTCTTCGGCTTTTTTTCTGGGCGTCTCGCCGACGCTGGGAAAAGTCGCGTTTGCCGGCGGTTTCTTGCCGGTGGAAGTGGTCGGCTTTCGGGCGCTGGGTGCCGCGCTGATTCTTTTTGTGGTGATTCTGGTCGGCCGACGCTCTTTGCTCCAGATCTACCCGATAGGATTAATCGGCTGTTTGCTGGCCGGATGGATCAACGCGCTCGGAGCGCTTTTTTATTACAGTGCGATCACCCGGATTGATACCGGCCTCGGGGCGATTATTTATTCCTTATATCCGGGATTTGTCGCGCTGTTTTTACTGCTGGACGGATCCCAACCTTCCCGGCTCAGCATGGTCCGTCTGGCGATCGCCATTCCCGCAATTGTTTTAATCACATCGACCGGCGACCATCGCGTGGATTTCATCGGGGTGCTGCTCATGCTGGCTGCCTCCGCGCTCTATGCCCTGCATCTGCCGATCAACCAGCGCGTGCTGTACGAGGTTCCGGCGCTGACGGTCACCTTCTACACTCTCCTGGCGTCCTCCGCGGTTCTGCTTCCCATGCTGCTCTTTAATTCGTCCTTCAGTCAAACGCATTCGCAGTTCTCCTGGTTGGCATTGGGCGGAATGACGCTGGCGATTCTTATCTCCCGCCTGACACTATTCGTCGGGGTCAAGCACCTCGGCGGTTTGCAAACGTCTTTGATCGGACTGGGCGAAATGCTGGTGACAATCTTCTTCGCCCTCACTTTCCTGCGCGAGCATTTGAGCCTGGCCCAATGGCTGGGCGCGCTGCTGATGTCCGGCAGCATCCTGCTCGGGGTGCGCGAGCCTTCCATCCCCACCCGCCTGGCTCCAGGTTCCGGCTGGCTGGCCTGGCTGCAACCGAAATCCCCGGAACAATTGGTCCGTGAAGCCCTAGCCTCAAGCACCCTGCCCCCCACGCCCTCAGAGATCCGTCCTCCGTTGGAACCCGCGGCTCCCGACCCAATCCCCTTCTCCACTCCGCGCGATAAATAACATCCGTTTCCGGAAAAACTATTCCGATCCGCACTGCGGTAGCACTCGGCAACGATTTTTCGATTCCATCCATTCGCAATTCCTTGTGCTATACTTTCCTCCCGACGGCCACAGGAACCGGGTGGAAAATGCCAAACCATTTTCTGAGTCTGACGGATTATTCTTCCGAAGAGATTGAAAACCTCCTCCAATTGGCGATCCGGTTGAAGCGGGAACACTTACAGGGCGGAAACCGGCCATCCCTGCGAGGCAAAGTCCTGGGGATGATTTTCCAGAAACCCAGCCTGCGCACGCGGGTGTCGTTCGACATGGCCATGCGCCATCTCGGAGGCGACGCATTGTACCTTTCTCCGACCGAAATCGGGCTTGGTCAAAGGGAATCCGTTGCAGATGTCAGCCGGGTGCTATCGAGTTATGTCGACGCCATCATGGGACGTGTCTTCGCGCACGAACATATTCTCGAATTGGCGAAGTACTCCCGGGTTCCGGTGATCAACGGACTTTCGGATCACGACCATCCCTGCCAGGCGATGGCCGATCTGCTTACCCTGAAAGAATATTTTTCGAACTTAAAGGGATTAACCCTCGCATATATCGGGGACGGCAACAATGTGGCGGTCTCACTTCTGCAAGGGTGTGCCAAACTCGGGATAAATTTTTCGATCGCCTCGCCGGAAGGCTATTCGCTTTCGGAAGATGTGATTGCGGAATGTCAAAAGGACGCCGCCGCTCACGGCAGCCGGATCCGTATCCTGCGCGAACCCTTACAGGCGGCGGAAGGCGCG